>JBDTAG010000488.1:0-7663 GCA_039924745.1 Rhodoferax sp. | reverse complement strand
CAAAGTGTTGCCCGTGAGAGCGACTACATCATCCGTTGGGGCGGCGAAGAGTTTCTCTTGGTTGCGCACGCGACCAACCGCGACGACGGTCACCTCATCGCAGAACGCATACGCGTGGCGGTGGCGGATGTGCCCTTCGAACTCGGCGGTGCTCAGCAGTTGCCGCGCACCTGTTCGATCGGCTTTGCCAGCTTTCCGTTTTTGGAGGCCCACCCCCGCCAGCAAACTTGGCTCGAAGTGGTCGAAATTGCAGACCAGGCGCTTTACATGGCCAAGCACGGCGGACGCAACGCCTGGGTCGGTCTGTACGAAACCGAAGGCAGCCCGCCAGAGACCGTATTCCGGCAACTGATTGCCGACGCAAAGGCCCTGTTGGCGCGCGGTGAAGTGCGCAGGGTGACCAGCGCGACATAGCCTTTCGCGCGGAATTGTGTGTCGCCCGGCGCACAATCAGGACAGTCTTAAACGCAGTTCCCAACGATCCATCCTATGCACACCGCTATCGACCTTCGTTCTGACACCGTCACCCGTCCCACAACCGCCATGCGCGCAGCCATGGCCAACGCAGAAGTCGGCGATGACCAATATGGTGAAGACCCGAGCACCAACCGCCTGCAAGCCCGCGTGGCCGAGATGCTGGGCAAGGAGGCGGCGCTATGGTTGCCTAGCGGCACCATGGCCAATCAGGTGGCCTTGCGCACGATGACGCGGCCAGGCGACGAAGTGGTGGCGAGTCGTGAATCACACGCCGCTTGGCATGAAGCGGGTGGCGCTGCTGCCAATGCCGGTGTACAGATCCACGAGATTGGGCACGGTGGCGTGTTCACTGCCGACGAACTGCGCGCAGCCACCAAGCCGCGCAATTTTTCGATTTTTCCGATGACCACCTTGGTGGAGGTCGAAAACACCCACAACCGCGCGGGGGGTGTCGTAGTGCCTCAGTCTGAAGTGGTGCGTATTTGCGCAGTGGCCCGTGAACTGAACTTGGCATGTTTTCTGGATGGCGCCCGTTTGTGGAACGCCAGTGCCGCCAGCGGTATTGCGCTGGACACTTTGGCTGCACCATTTGATTTGGTGGCGGTTGCCTTTAGCAAAGGCCTGGGTGCACCTGGCGGGTCCATGCTTGCGGGGTCTAAAGACATGATCGCGGTGGCCGACCGGCATCGCCGACGCATGGGAGGTGCCATGCGGCAAAACGGCATTTTTAGCGCCGCAGCGCTGCATGGTTTGGACCACCATTTAACGCGCCTGCCGGAGGACCATGCCAATGCATTTGCATTTGCACAAAGGCTGCGCACCGGTGCGCCGGTACAACTGGATATGGCCACCGTACAAACCAATATCGTTGTGTTTCATCTACCGGCATCCATCGCGATGGATGCCCAAGCGTTAAGCGCCAAGGCACGCACGCTTGGTGTGTTGGTCAACGCTTTTGGGCCACGCACCGTGCGGGCCGTCACCCATCTCGACGTGAGCCGTGCGCAGTGCGAACAGGCAGCGGATGTGTTGGTTGCGCTACTCAATGGGACGACCCACTAAAAGGTGCGGGCCAAGCCGGATACGCAGCAGCTTGACTCCAACTTTCGGCTGCCATTCGTGCGCTGAATGTGAGTGTGGCTGATTGCCAGGACACTTGTAGCAAGTGATCGCAGACCCAATGGACTGCGTCAAATGAGATGGTCGATATGAACCCACTGAATCCTAAAAAGTTACTGCTCAGCAAATGGACCGCGGTGACGCCGGTTGCAAAACAAAAGCACTTTCTGGTCTCCAAAGTGATTGATCCCGAGCCGCCAACGGATCCGATTGAGCTCGTGGAAATTGAAGCCGTATTTTCAAAGGCCACCCAAATTATTCCGTGGCGGGATTTACAAAATGACGGTGTTTGGCGGCAGGGGTGGGTTTGAGCATCACGTGAGTGGCCCGTGCAGATAGTGTGAGTGTGGGCCGGGTGGCACAATGGTTTCATGCAGTACCAACACCTGACAGTCTCTACCGACGGCACTATCACCACCGTCTCGCTTAACCGCCCGGACAAGCGTAACGCCTTGGCGCTGAACGTGATGCGCGAGCTAACCGAAGCACTGCGCGCCATCGCGCGCACCGATGCGCGAGGTGTGATTCTGGCTGCCAATGGACCGGTCTTCAGCGCGGGACACAATTTTGCCGATATGGCGGGCGCCACGCTGGAGCAGGCGCGCGAATTGTTTGTGGTCTGCACCGAGATGATGAACACCCTGCAGAGCCTGCCGCAACCCGTGGTGGCGCGCGTGCATGCTTTGGCCACGGCCGGCGGCTGCCAGTTGGTGGCGAGCTGTGATCTGGCGGTTGCTGCGGATACCGCTTCGTTTGCTATACCGGGCGGCAAGGCAGGCTTGTTCTGCCACACACCTTTGGTGGCGGTCGCACGCAACGTAGGCCGTAAACGTGCACTGGAACTTGCGCTTACCGGCGACGCGATTGATGCAGCCACTGCGGCCGAATGGGGGCTAATCAACAAGGCCGTGCCGCCCGACCAGCTAGAGGCTGTCACACTGGACCTGATTCAGCGTGCGACCCGTGGCAGCGCCATGTCCAAAGCGCTGGGTAAGCAGGCCTTCTACCACCAGGTTGATCTGCCGCAGTCAGTGGCCTATGACTATGCTGTTGAGCGCATGGCGACCGCGTCGCTGATGCCCGATGCGCAAGAAGGCATACATGCATTCCTGGAAAAACGTGCAGCCCAATATGTGCAACGACCTGGAGACGGTGCTACGACCGATCAGCCAGCGATTGCTATTAAATAAATAGCGTAAAACGCATATTGCACGAGGGCTATAGCCCTATTTCTTATATAGAGATTTTGGTCAGGGTATTGCACGGATGGTATAAAAAGCGTCACCAGCGTAGACTGGCGTTTTTTCCAAACTAGCCAAAATTCTGCACAGGAGTATGCGTGGCAATTGAACTCGGATCGGGCGACAAGCTGGTGCTGCTGGCTGAAGGGCTAGACCAGCTCGACATAGGCCTGACCGTGTTTGATAGCGACCTGATCATGGTTGCAGCCAACACCCGTTTCCAGCAATTGCTGAACTTCCCCGACGCGCTATGCCACCCTGGTACCACCATGCTGGACGCGTTGCGCTACAACGCCGTGCAGGGCGAATACGGTGCGGGCGATGTGGAAGCGCTGGTCGCCCCGCGGCTGGAGCTGGCGCGCAAGTTTTTACACCATCGCTTTGAACGGATTCGCCCCGATGGCACCATCATCGAGGTCAGTGGTCACCCTCTGCCCGGTGGCGGCATGGTCACCACCTACACCGACGTCACCATTCCCCGCCAGCGCGAGCAGGCGCTGCGCGAACTCAGCGCCGAGCTGGAGCTACGGGTAGAGGCCCGCACCGCCGAGCTGCGCCACCGCGAGGTCGAGCTGGCCCGCAAGGCGGCCATGCTGGAGTCGGTCATCAGCAACGTGAACCAAGGCATCAGTTACATTGACGCGAACCTGGTCATCGAAATGTGCAATGCACAGTTCGGTGAACTGCTGGAACTTCCGCCCGAGCTGTGCCAGCCTGGTGTGTCCTTCGAGAAGCTGGCCCGTTTTAATGCCGCACGCGGCGAATACGGATCGGGCGATGTGGAGGAAATGATTCGCGAGCGTGCCGCGATTGCCCGGCAATTCAAACCCCACCGCTTTGAACGCACCCGCCCCAGTGATGGCCGCACGCTAGAGATCATGGGCATGCCCACACCCGACGGTGGCATGGTGTCGACCTACCTGGATATCAGTGACCGCAAAGCGGCCGAACACGCGCTGAAGCTGGAGCGGGAACGCCTCAGCGCCATCCTCAAAGGCACCAACGCGGGCTCGTGGGAGGTCAATCTGCAGACCGGCCAGTTGCAAGTCAATGCCCGTTGGGCCGAATTGACCGGCCATACGTTGGACGCGCTAAGCCCCATTACGTTGAACACCTTACCCAGCCTGTTCCATCCCGACGATTTGGCGTTGGCACACCAGGCGATGGTGCGGCACCTGAAAGGCCACACGCCCTACTACCGCTTCGAGCACCGCATGCGCCACATGGACGGGCACTGGGTCTGGGTGGCGGCCCACGGTCAGGTGTCCACCCGTACGCCGGATGGCCGCGCCGAGTGGATGGCCGGTACCCATATGGACATTACCGAACGCAAGGAGGCCGAACAACGCGTTCAGGAACTCAACGAAACACTGGAAGAACGGGTGGCGGAGCGCTCTGAACAGTTGAAGACGGCGATGCAAACCTTGCACGAGTCACAAGAGGCCTTGGCACGCAATGCCGCCAAGGCAACATTGGGCACCTTGGTGGCTAGCGTCACCCATGAGCTGGCTACACCGCTGGGCAACAGCTTGATTACCGCCAGCACTTGCACCGATATGGCCAAACGCATGCAGACACAGATGGACGGCGGCCAGCTCAAGCGGTCAGATTTGGTGACTTTTTTGCAAGAGATGCATGAGGGCAGCACGCTGATCGAGCGCAACCTGCACCGCGCCGTTGCCCTGGTGCAGAACTTCAAGCAGGTGGCAGCAGACCAGGCCAGCGAACAACGCCGTAGCTTCAGCTTGGCCGATGTGGTCAAAGAAGTATTGGATACGTTGAGCCCCAGCCTCAAACGCCATGCACACCGCGTGGAGGTCGATGTGCCGACCGACATTCTGGTTGATAGTTTCCCAGGTGCGCTGGGCCAGGTGTTGATCAACTTGGTCAACAACGCGTACGCGCATGCCTTTGACGGCCGTGCCGCCGGAACGGTGCGCATCACGGCCAAAGTCCAATCGGGTTGGGTGGATTTGCGGGTGTCGGACGACGGCGTTGGCATGTCGCAGGCGTTGTTGTCGCAATTTTTCCAACCTTTCTTCAGCACCAAAATTGGCCGTGGTGGCACAGGCTTGGGAATGACGATTGTGGAGAATCTGGTAAAAAAGACCCTGGGTGGGTCATTGGCTGTGGAGTCCGTTCTGGGCGAAGGCAGTGTCTTCAAGATCCAAATACCGCTACAGGCGCCCCAGGCGGAAGATGCAGGTTTTGACTCCTCGATTTAGGCTGCACTCCTAAACGCTGATCACCATTTCGTCATAGACTGTAAAACGTTGGAATTTCCGCACCACAGGAGTTTTGTAAATGCACCGTAGCCGTCCCGTCGTTCGCCACGCCCATGTCGGTGCGCCGCATGTGCTGAGTTCGCTATTGGAAGGCCGCGGCTTGCTGGAGATGGCGTTGCTGCCCGCATCGCTGCCCCTGTTGATGGAGGCGCCCCACGGCGATGGCCATCCGGTGTTGCTGGTGCCTGGCTTCATGGCCAGTGAATCCTCGCTGATTGGTCTCAAGCTGATG
The DNA here is from genome assembly GCA_039924745.1 of Rhodoferax sp. GTDB lineage: Bacteria > Pseudomonadota > Gammaproteobacteria > Burkholderiales > Burkholderiaceae_C > Allorhodoferax. Next base: position 2,309 of record JBDTAG010000488.1, on the reverse strand, counting down.
CTGCAAAACAAGGGCTACGACGTCCACACCTGGGGCTTGGGCCGCAACATGGGCTTTCGCAGCAAACACGCCACTGCGCTACCGCAAAAAATACGCCACCTGCACTACACCACTGGCAAAAAGGTCAGTTTGGTGGGCTGGAGCCTGGGGGGCGTGTTCTCCATGTTTGGCGCACAAAATTCGCTCGACTGCGTGCGCTCCATCATCACGCTGGGCAGCCCGGTCAGTGTGGATGCGGCTGGTAGCGAGTCCCCCAAGGCGGTCAAGGCCTTGTACCGGCTGGTGTCACACCGCCTGGGCGCTGGCGCCCACATGATGCAGCCAAAAGTCAAGGTGATGCGCGAACGCCGCCGACTGGCCATACCGACCAGTTGCCTGTATTCGCTGTCTGACGGCGTGGTGCCGCCGCAAGAAGCCACCATAGATGGCGACCCGGCACTGCATGAAAACATCCAAGTGCCCGGCAGCCACATTGGCTTGGGCTTTAACGGCATCGTGTTGTCCATCGTGGCAGACCGGCTGGCCCAGCCCGAGAACCAATGGAAGCCTTTTGTCGCGCACGGCCTGTTGGCACGCGCGCTCAGTGCCACGTGTTCGGCTGCGCCCAAAGCGTCTGCCAACAGCCAGAATTGAAACCCAGAGAACCCTTGCATGCGCCAATTGAGTGAACACGACGCCGCCTACATTTATTCCGACAGCGCCCACGCCAACTCCAACCTGACCCTGCTGCATATCTACGACCAGTCGACCGCGCCCGGTGGCGTGGTGCGCTTCAAGCAGATCTTGGCCCACGTAGAAAGCCGGCTCGACAAGCTGCCCAACTTCCGCGAAAAAATCCTGCGTGTGCCGCTGGATCTGGACTACCCGTATTGGGTGGAAGACGAGAGCTTCAACATCGAATACCACGTGCGCCACATCGCACTGCCCAAGCCGGGCGACTGGCGCCAGTTCTGCATCCAGTCCTCGCGCATCCATGCCCGCCCATTAGACCTGCAACACCCGCTGTGGGAGATGTATGTCATCGAAGGGCTGGACAGTTTTCTGGATTTGCCCGAAGGCAGCTTTGCTGTGCTGTTGAAGATCCACCATGCGGCCATTGATGTGATCCATGGCAACGAAATCACCAGCCTGTTGCACGACCTGTCACCGGTTGCGGTGGCGTCGGTGCCCGCCGCGCCTTGGTTTCCGAAAACAGCGCCGGGCAATGTGCAGTTGCTGTGGCGTGCAGGTTTCAATTTGGCCACCTTGCCACTGCGTTTGGCGCAGCCTCTGGGCAATAGCTGGACGACCCTGAAGGCCACGGTCAAAACCTTTGCGGGCGAGTTTTTGGGCCGGCCACACGCCTTTCCCATCACGCGCTTCAATACCGAAGTGTCACCGCACCGCGTGTTCGAAACCCGCCGCTTCGCGCTGCAAGATTTCAAAGCCATTCGCACGCTGGTGCCCGGCGCTTCGGTCAACGATGCGGTGCTGGCGGTGTGCGCCGGAGCCCTGCGCAATTATTTGTACAAGCAAGATGAGCTGCCGCAGCAAAGCCTGGTCGCCGCAGCCCCCATCGCTGTGCAAAGCGATCTGGACACCGACGCGCGCAGCAACGCCAACAGCAATTACGCATGGGTGCGGGTGGGGCTGGGCACCGATCTTGCCGACCCGATACAACGACTGGCCACCATCCAGCAGGCCAGCTCGTCGTCGGCGTTGATGGCACAAGCGCTAAGCGCCCGCGAGCTGACGCTGCTGGCGCAGCAAGCGCCGTCGCTGGCCATTGTGGCGACCAGCAAAATGCTGCGCTCTGCATCGGCACTGTTGGGCGACTGGGCGCCGCTGGCCAACTGCGCCATCACCAACGTGCCGGGCTCGCGCGAACCGCTGTACCTTCTGGGCGCACGGCTCACGTATCTGTCGGCCATCATGCCGATTTCGGATGGCATGGGCCTGGTCTTCTCGGTCACCGGTTACAACGACACCATCGTTATTTCGTTCACGTCTTGCTATGAGCAACTGCCCGACCCTGAGGTGCTGGCGCAGTGCCTGCGCGATAGCTTCCAGGAGTATGTAGCGGTGGTGCTGCAGCGTGCGGTGGTCAAGCCGCGTGCCGTCGCCAAGAAGCGTGCGCGGCCTGCGCGCGTGCTCGCGAAACGGGTCAAGAAATCAACGGCTTAAGGAAAAACGACCGATAGCCCTCGTGAAATATAGCAATGTAGCTATATATTTAGTAGCGTCTGCGGTGCGACTTCAAGCCTGTGGCTTACCAGGCTCCACCGCTACAGCGGTACAAACCCCGTCGATTTGATAATGCGCGCCCAGGT
>JBDTAG010000487.1:0-7303 GCA_039924745.1 Rhodoferax sp. | reverse complement strand
GATCAACCAAGCCTATGAAGACACCAGCCTGCCCATTGGCCTGGGCCAGACTATCTCCAAGCCTGGCGTGGTGTCACGCATGCTGGAGCTGCTGCGCAATGGCAACAACGGCAAGCTGGGCCGCGTGCTGGAAATCGGTACCGGCTGCGGCTACCAGGCGGCGGTGTTGAGCTGCCTGGCCACCGAGGTCTATAGCATCGAGCGCCTGCGGGGCCTGCACGACAGGGCGCGCGAAAACCTGCGCCATTTACGGCTGCCCAATCTGCATTTGCTCTTTGGGGATGGTATGGTCGGTTACCCCAAGGGTGCGCCCTATGCGGCGATCATTGCGGCCGCTGGCGGCGAGGCGGTGCCGCAGGCTTGGGTTGATCAATTGGCTGTTGGCGGACGCTTGGTGGCCCCGGTAGTCACGCTGGGTGCGCCGGGAAAGCCCGGTGGTGCGCAAGCCTTGCTGGTGCTCGATAAAACAGCACAGGGTGTGCGCCAGACCCTTTTGGAAGCCGTGCATTTTGTCCCCCTAAAATCGGGTGTTGCTTGAAGGAAGTGCTTATGTTTGGTTATTCGCGTTCGGTCGTGTGTGGGATGTCGGTTGTGGCTGTGATGGCGTTGTCTGCCTGTGGCTCCAAGCCCTTGAACCACGCACCCGTAGAAGACAGGGCCTCGGTGTCCAGCAAGATGGACAGTGCCTCCGTGCCCGTAAAACAGCCGCCTGGCTTTGAAAATGCAGGCAAAGCGGGTTATTACACCGTCAAACCCAAAGATACGTTGATCGGCATTGGGCTGGAAACAGGCCAAAGCCAAAAAGACATTGTTCGCTGGAACAATATCGAAAACCCCAATCGTATTGAAATCGGTCAGGTCTTGCGCATTACCCCACCTGTGATGGTGGCAGCGGCATCGGACAATGGTGTCGCCATGACCAAGCCTGTTTCCAGTGGCGCGGCCTCGGCGACTGCCATTGCACCCGGTAGCGCGTCCAAGCCTGCCTCGTCACCGGCGTCGACGGTATCCACGGCATCCAATGCCCCTGCTGCAGGTTCCGCCACGGGTTCGAGTGAAGAAGAGTTGGGTTGGATTTGGCCCAGCAGCGGTCCGGTACTGGCCGGATTTGACGAAGCCAAGAACAAAGGGGTGGACATTGGCGGCGCTGCTGGTGACCCGGTATTGGCATCGGCGGACGGCAAGGTTGTCTACGCTGGAGCGGGTTTGCGCGGCTATGGAAACCTGATCATTCTCAAGCACAACAACACCTATTTGACGGCTTATGCCCACAACCAGACCTTGCTGGTCAAGGAAGACCAGAGCGTCAAAAAGGGCCAGAAGATTGCCGAAATGGGCAATAGCGATTCGGACCGGGTCAAGCTGCACTTTGAAGTGCGCCGCCAAGGCAAGCCCGTAGATCCGTCCAAATATTTGCCCGCCCGTTAGCCGAGCGTCGTATGAAGAACCCCCGTAACCCAGGTCTTGGCAGCCGTGCTGCAGACCACAGGGTGGGGGACATACCTTTAGAGCAAAATAGCCTTTCAGCCCTCGTAGAAACTGCCTCTACCGCTATAGATTCGGTAGCATTTCAGGCAATCGAAGCGTTGGTGCACGACGCCTCCGGCAACGACGTCGCTGCCGACGAATCGGGCGACGCGCTGTCGCTCTACCTGCGTGGCGTGCGCCGCACTGAGCTGTTCACCCCCCAAGAAGAGTTTGAAGCCGCAACCCGCGCCCGCGCAGGGGACTTTGCGGCACGCCAAAGCATGATCGAGCACAACTTGCGTCTGGTGGTCAGCATTGCCAAGGGCTACATGGGCCGCGGCGTGCCGATGGCCGATCTGGTCGAAGAAGGTAATCTGGGCTTGATGCACGCCATCGACAAGTTTGAGCCGGAGCGGGGCTTTCGCTTTTCGACCTATGCCACGTGGTGGATTCGCCAGTCGGTGGACCGCGCGCTGATGTACCAGGGCCGCGCCGTGCGCTTGCCGGTCAACGTGGTGCGCGAACTGCAGCACGTGTTACGCGCTCGGCGCCTGCTGGAGAACGATGCCGCGCTGGTTGCCCAGCGGCCCGAAGGCATTCGCGTGGAAGATATCGCCGCTTTGTTGGGGCAAGAGACGCACCATGTGGCCGATCTGCTTTCAATGGCAGAGGCCCCCCGTTCGTTGGATGCAACCATGGACCGCAGCGGCGATGACCAAACGCTGGGCGATGGCTTGATCGACGAACTGACACTGGCCCCGGAAGACGTGACGCTGGCACACGAGGTAGACCTGCTGCTGGAGGAGTGGATTGGCACCCTGACCGAGCGCGAGCGGGCCGTGTTGGAAGGTCGCTTTGGCCTTCACGACCACGACCCTGAAACTTTGGACACCATTAGCGTGCGCTTGGGCCTGACCCGTGAACGGGTGCGCCAGGTGCAGAACGAAGCCTTGGTCAAACTCAAGCGTTACCTGACCCGCCGGGGCATCACGCGGCAGTCTTTGATGTGAGACCCCCTCTACCTGAGACAATTCAGGTATGACCGACACAATTCCAACCGAAAAACCGCTGCCCGAGGGCTGGCTCAAAGTGAAATCCCTGGACCTGGAAGCCCAGGGCGTGGCCCACAAACCCGATGGCAAGGTGGTATTCATCGACGGCGCGCTGCCCTTTGAGACCGTCAGCGCCAATATCCACCGCTCCAAAAACAGTTTTGAAAAAGGCACGTTGACCGAGATCCACGTTGAATCCTCACAACGCGTTCGCCCCGATTGCCCACACTTCGGCCTGCACGAAGGCGCCTGTGGCGGCTGCAAGATGCAGCACCTGCACGTGAGTGCCCAAGTGGCCGTCAAGCAGCGCGTGCTGGAAGACAACCTGTGGCACATCAGCAAGGTCAAGCCCGACAACATCCTGCGCCCCATCGAAGGCCCGGCCTGGGGCTACCGCTACCGCGCACGCCTGTCCGTCAAGAATGTGCGTAAAAAAGGCACCGTGCTGGTGGGTTTTCACGAGCGCAAGAGCCGCTATGTGGCTGACATGAAAGAGTGCAGGGTGCTGGCACCCCACGTCAGCGCCATGCTGATGCCTTTACGTGCGCTGGTGGCGTCTATGGACGCGGTAGAGACCCTGCCGCAACTCGAACTGGCCATAGGCGACGTGGACGGTGGTGCTGGCGATGTGACGGCGCTGGTGCTGCGCCATATGGCGCCCCTGAGCGAGGCGGATCTGGATCGGCTGCGCCAGTTTGCCGCGGCTAATCCGGGTCTGCAGTGGTGGCTACAGCCCAAGGGCTTGGACACCGTGCACCGTCTGGACGAATTGCCCGGCCACGAGACCGGGCAGCTCGCCTACACCTTGCCCGACTTTGGCATCACCATGCCGTTTCGGCCCACGGACTTTACGCAGGTCAACCCGCATATCAACCGCGTGCTGGTATCACGCGCGCTGGGCTTGCTGAAGGTGACGAAGCAAGAGCGTGTGATTGACTGGTTCTGCGGGCTGGGTAACTTCACACTGCCACTCGCGACACAAGCGCGCGAAGTGCTGGGCGTGGAAGGTGCCGAGGCGCTGGTAACCCGTTCACGCGAAAACCTTAAGCTTAATCAGGCTGCAGCCCTCGTGGAACGGTCATTAGCAGCTACTGAATTTGTAGCACGCAACTTGTTCGAGATGACTCCCGAGGTGTTGGTGGGCGATGGCACAGCAGACAAATGGCTGGTAGACCCCCCGCGCGAAGGCGCTTTCGCTTTGGTGCAGGCGCTAGCTGCGGTGCGCCAGCGCGTTGCCGATGGTGTGGCCAGCGATGCAGAAAAGCGCTGGACACCGCCCAAGCGCATTGTCTATGTGAGCTGCCACCCCGCCACCTTGGCGCGCGACGCCGGTGTGTTGGTGCAAGAGGGGGGCTACAAATGTGCGGCTGCGGGGGTGGTCAATATGTTCCCGCACACGGCGCATGTGGAGAGCATTGCGGTGTTTGACTGGGTTGCCTGACCTCACGGAGAAGCCGGCCGGGCGATACCGCTTCAGTTTGTCGCTTTGTCGGCTGCTTTGGCCTTGGGTTTCGGCTTGCTGTCTTTGGCCGTGTCATCACTGGCTTTCTCATCGATCACCTCTTCCGCGGGCAAGGCAGGCTTGATGCCTTTGGACACTATGCCATCGATCTTGTTGTCGCGCATGTATTGGTCCATCTCTTTCCAGCCATCAAAGATTGAGGCCTTGGAGGCCTTTTCGTTGAGAGCGTAGCAGTCTTCAATACTGCGCAGGCCATAGCGGCAGGCGCTACCTATGGCCTTGGCGTCGGCAATACGTTGGGCGACTCTGGGATCGGCCATCATGGCCACTATGTTGTCGCAGCCAGCCAGCGTCAGCAGGGCAAAGGTGAGAAGTGTCAGGCGTGCAGCGGTCATGGAATGTGGACGGTCGGTCTGTGTTTGTATCGGCCAATTGGACCATTCCCTCAATGATCGCTTGGTTTGAACAAAAGAAAAGGCCCGATAAGGGCCTTTTTTTGGGTCTGAACGAGGGCTTAGGCCCTCCGCAGACCGATCAGTCGCGCTCGCCACCAAATACGCCTAGCAGGGCCAGCAGGCTCTGGAACACGTTGATCAGGTCCAGGTACAGCGACAGCGTAGCGCTGATGTAATTGGTTTCGCCGCCATCGATGATCTGCTTGATGTCATACAGCATGTACGCACTGAAGATACCGATGCTGACCATGGACAAGACGATCATGCCAGCGGTAGAGCCCACAAAGACATTGATCAAACTGCCTACAACCAACATGATCAGGCCGACAAACAGAAACTTGCCCATGCCCGACAGGTCGCGTTTGATGACTGTGGACAGCGCCGCCATACCCATGAACACGCCAGCCGTACCTGCAAATGCTGTCATGATCAGTTGCGGACCGTTCTTAAAGCCCAATGTCACTTGGATCATGGGAGAAAGCATTAACCCCATGAAAAAGGTGAAACCCAACAACATGGGTACACCTGCAGCGGAATTCTGGGTCTTTTTGATGCCGTAAATGAAGCCGAAGGCAACTCCCATGAAGAGAACCATGCCCAGCCAGCCGCGAAACAATGCAGCAAGCCCCAATTCGACACCCAACCAAGCCCCCAAAACAGTGGGGATCAGGCTCATGGACAAGAGCATGTAGGTATTGCGCAGGACCTTGTTGCGCTGCTGCAGTTCTGATCCTGCATAGCCTTGGCCCGGGTTCAATGTGTTGATCTGGTCAGTCATAGTTCAAACTCCTTCTGTGTCTGCATGGTGCAGATGGGGGGATTCTAGGGTTTATCAAGCCGCAATCCCGGATTTTTAAGTTGCATTGACCTCTTTTTACACAAGGTTGTTGTGCGCACAGAGTTGCAATGGCAGACATGTGCCCACGTTATGCTCACAGCCTCTATTTCATCCGTCCACGAAAGCATCTGCCATGAAAACAAAATCCGTACTCGAACTGGTCGACATCAAGACCCTAGCTGCCGCCGCAGAAGCGGAAGCAATGAAGAACAGCTGGGCGGTGAGCATCGCAATTGTGGACGACGGCGGTCATTTGCTGTGGTTCCAGCGCATGGATGGCGCTGCCCCCATATCTGCCCATATCGCACCCGGTAAAGCCCGTACAGCGGCCGTGGGACGGCGTGAAACCAAGGTCTATGAAGACATCATCAATGGTGGCCGCGTGTCGTTCCTGAGCGCCCCTCACCTGGATGGTATGTTGGAAGGTGGCGTGCCCATTATGAAAGACGGGCAGTGCATGGGTGCGGTCGGCGTGAGCGGGGTTAAGTCGAATGAAGACGCGCAGATCGCCAAAGCTGGCATTGCAGCGCTTGGCCTGTAGACCGTTCAGACCAAACTCCGTAGCGCTGTGGTTAGTGCTTGGGCTCGGTGATGAATCCAATTTTGCGCAGTCCGGCCTGCTTGGCTGCGGCCATGGCTTGTGCCACAAACTCATAGCGCACGGCTTTGTCACCCCGAATATGTAGTTCGGGCTGTGGATCTTTGCGAGCTTCAGCTTCCAGCATGCTGCCCAAGGCCTCTTGGGTGACGGGATTCTGGTTCCAAAAATAACTCCCTTGCGCATCCACGCTGAGCTGGATAGTTTGAGGCTTAACCTCTTCTTTCAGAGTCGTCGCGCTGGGTAGCTCTACGCTAATCGCATGTTTCATGACCGGCACGGTGATGATGAAGATGATCAGCAGCACCAACATCACGTCCACCAGAGGCGTCATGTTGATTTCGTTCATCACCTCGGTATCGTCATCGCTGGCGGATTCTTGCATTCCGAAGGCCATCTTATGCCGACGCTTTCTTCATGGTGACGATTTTTCCGTCTGCAGGGTTGTTGCCGACGCGGGCGCCGGTCACAAAGTAAGAATGCAGGTCGTGGGCAAAGCGGTTGAGCTTTGTCAGGATGAATTTGTTGCCACGCACCAGTGCGTTGTAACCCAGAACGGCGGGAATGGCGACTGCCAGACCCAACGCGGTCATGATCAGCGACTCGCCAACAGGGCCTGCGACCTGGTCCAACGTCGCCTGGCCTGAAACACCAATGCCCATTAGCGCGTGGTAGATGCCCCAAACCGTGCCGAACAGGCCTACGAATGGCGCAGTAGATCCAACCGATGCCAACACTGCCAAGCCACTTTGGAATCGTGCTGTGCTGTCGTCAATCGAGTTGCGCAGAGTACGGCTGATCCAGTCGCTGATATCCAGCGTGTCGTGCAACTGGGTTTGCGCATTGCGGTGGTGAGCCGTAGCTTCGCGGCCTGCGTTGGCCAGTTGTACGAATGGATTGCCCTGCGCCGCGCCTAGTTCTGAAACGCCATTGGCAAAATCGGCACTGTGCCAAAACTCTTCGGTCCGCCGTGCCAGTGACTTGTACTTCACGATGTCCAGTGCCTTGATAAAGATAACGATCCACGAGGCCAGCGACATGGTCAACAAAAGCAGCGCAACGGCTTTGGTGACCCAGTCACCTTGGTTCCAAACGGCGATTAATCCCAATTGCGAATCCATACTTACTCCAGAAGAAAAAAATTAGTTTGCGTCAGTGTGTGAGCTGACTATTCAAGAACAAAAGTGAACGGTACGTTGAACCACACGGCTTCGGCCACGCCCGCGCGCTTGCCCGGTGCATAACGCCATTTCATTGCGGTCGCCAGCGCGGTCTGATCCAAGCGGTCAAAACCACTCGATGTATGAATCGAGGCTTCTTTGGCGATTCCGTCTGCGCCTATCAGGGTGCGGATCACGACCTTGCCTTGCTCGCCCATGCGCTTGCTGATGGGGGGGTAGCGTGGTTTGGGATTGTTCAGGTAGTCAGCGT
>JBDTAG010000486.1:0-5975 GCA_039924745.1 Rhodoferax sp. | reverse complement strand
GGTAGTGCGGCTCCAGCAGGTCGTTGATACCAACCACTTCAATGTCGCTGAAGTTCTGCAGTGCAGAACGCAACACATTGCGCCCGATGCGACCAAAGCCATTAATCCCGATCTTGATAGTCATTTGCTTCTTTCTGTAAAAACGAAAACCTAACCTCGAAAACGATCGCTTAAGACTTGCGCTGCAGAGCGGCTTGCACCGTGTCAGCGACATTCTCAGCCGTGAAACCGAAGTGCTTGAACAGCACCGGTGCGGGGGCAGATTCGCCGTAGGTGTCGATTCCAACCACGGCTGCAACACCATATTTCCACCAGCCACCGGTGCACCCCATTTCTACCGCAACACGCGGAACACCTGCGGGCAACACCTCCAACTTGTAGGCAGCGCTTTGCATGTCAAATGTTGTTGTGCTTGGCATGGAGACCACACGGACCCCAATCTTGCGCTCGGCCAGCAGCTTTTGCGCGGCGATGGCCAACTGCACTTCTGAGCCGGTAGCGATGATGACGGCTTGCACCTTCTTCTTGATACCCGCGTCGGCTGGCTCGGACAGCACATAGGCACCTTTGCTGATCGCGTCCAGCCCTGATGCATCAGGAGCCGCAACGGAATCACACTTAGGAATGTAGGCAATGTTTTGGCGGCTCAACAGCAGTGCGGTCGGTTTGGTCTTGTTTTGCAAAGCGACCGTCCAGGCCACGGCGGTTTCGGCCGTATCGCCCGGACGCCACACGTCCAGGTTAGGGATCAGACGCAGCGATGCAGCGTGTTCGATGGATTGGTGCGTGGGTCCGTCTTCGCCCAGGCCAATGGAGTCGTGGGTGAACACGTGGATCACACGCTGCTTCATCAACGCAGCCATACGGATGGCATTGCGGCTGTAGTCGCTAAAGGTCAGGAAGGTGCCGCCGTAGGGAATGAAGCCTCCATGCAACGCCACGCCGTTCATGATGGCAGCCATACCGAATTCACGCACACCGTAGTTGATGTGTCGGCCGCCTTGGCCCGCTTCGTTCTTGACGACCGCGCCAGACAAGGCATCAAAACGCAGGTTGGGCGTGGACTTGGTGTTGGTCAGGTTAGAACCCGTCAGGTCGGCTGAGCCGCCCAGCAGCTCGGGCAAAGCAGCAGTGAAAGATTCGAGTGCCAGTTGCGAGGCTTTACGACTGGCAACGGTCTCGGCTTTGGTGTGCGCGGCAATGACCGTGTCCACCGCGGTCTGCACAAAATTCTTGGGCAGATCGCCCTTCATGCGGCGCAGCAGTTCTTTGGCCAGCGCGGGGTACGCGGTTTGGTAGGCAGCGAACTTCTCTTTCCAGGCCTGCTCGGCAGCTTTGCCGGCCTCTTTGGCGTCCCAATCGGCGTACACCTCTTTGGGGATGACAAAAGGCGCTGAGGTCCAGCCAATCGACTCGCGGGTCAGCTGAATTTCTTCGGCACCCAAGGGCTCGCCGTGTGCCTTGGACGTATTGGCACGGTTGGGTGAACCAAAACCAATGTGCGTCTTGCAGATGATCAGCGTGGGACGGTCCGTAGACTTCTTGGCATCGGCAATGGCGGTAGACACCACAGCCGCGTCTTGGCCGTCAATGGGGCCAATCACATTCCAACCGTAAGCCACGAAACGCAGGGCCGTGTTGTCGATGAACCAGGGGGCGACTTGTCCGTCGATCGAGATGCCGTTGTCGTCGTACAGGGCGATCAACTTGTTGAGTTTCCAGGCCCCAGCGAGTGAAGCCGCTTCGTGGCTGATGCCCTCCATCAGACAACCGTCACCCATGAAAACATAGGTGTGGTGGTCGACGATGCTGTGGTCCACATCACCGTCTTTGCGGTTGAATTCGCTGGCCAACAGCTTTTCGGCCAATGCAAAGCCGACCGCATTGGTCAGGCCTTGGCCCAAGGGGCCCGTGGTGGTTTCGACGCCGGGGGTGACACCCACTTCAGGGTGACCCGCAGTTTTGCTGTGCAGTTTGCGGAAGTTCTTCAGCTCGTCCATGGGCAGCTTGTAGCCGGTCAGGTGCAGCAGCGCGTAGATCAGCATGGAGCCATGCCCGTTGGACAACACAAAGCGGTCGCGGTTGAGCCAGAGCGGGTTGCTCGGGTTGTGGCTCAGGTGCTGGCCCCACAGTGCCACCGCCATGTCGGCCATGCCCATGGGCGCTCCGGGGTGGCCAGAATTGGCAGCTTGAACAGCATCCATTGCGAGGGCACGGATGGCATTGGCCATTTGATGGGTGTTGGGGGTGGTGGCCATGGGCTGGGCGACTCCGGAGTAGGGTGGTGGCTGGGGTAAACCCGATATTTTACTTGTGCGCGCCGCTTCATAAAAAACACACCAAAATAATCTACAGTCGCGTCTATCTATGCAAGGCCTTCACCTCACCGCCGATCTCAGCCACTGCCAGTGCGAAAGCACGTGGCTGACAGACGCCAAGCGTTTATTGGATCGCTGCCTACAAGAAGTTTTGGTATCTGGCCTCAGGCCCGTAAGCCAATTGGCCCACAGCTTTCCTGCCACCAACCAAGGGCCGGGCGGCGTGACCGCTACGGTGTTGTTGGCCGAATCCCACCTGTGCGTCCACACATGGCCCGAGCAGCGGGGTGTGACAGTAGACGTGTATGTTTGCAATTTTGGCGGCGACCACTCGGCCAAAGCGCAGCGCTTGATGGATGCGCTCATTGTGCTATTCGTTCCGGGACAAGCTGTGCGCCAGTCTCTGCAAAGGGGTGCGCCAGAGGCTGGCTAGTCGCTCGGTCGCACGGGCCGGGCAAACCATGCAAACACGCCCACAGCCAGCATCAGGCTGGCCGCCCAGACGAGCATTCTCCAGCGCTTGCCGCCTGCTTTGATGATTTCAATGCTGTCGACAAAAACAGTTTCGCAGGCGCCGTTGCCGGTGTCCGTTCTGACCGTGCTGGTGCCGCGCTTGAACTCCATGCCGTGGTGATGTGAGTATTCGGCCAGATGCCCGCGGAAGTGGATCTGGTCGCCAACGCGTATTGCACGCATCGTCTTTGCAAGGGTGGCTTGGTCCGTCAACAGGTGGTTGTTGGAGATGGCAGTCTGGTCGAAGGCCGCGTAGGCTGCATCCGAGTGGGTGCTGAAATTACACGTGAATTGACCGCTGGAAAACGCGATGTCCGCATAGGCACCGCTGCGCGCATTGTTGCCCCAAATAACGCACAGGTCCACGATGTTGAGGTTGTCGTTCCACTCCCGGTGCAAGTAATCCCACCAGGATTTTGCATCGTGCTTGCTCACGACCAAACCCACCAGGTCGTATTCAAACAGCGGTTGGACCGTGTAGACGACGCCGTCGCGGGTGGTAGAAAAGGCGGCTTGCTTGACCGCCGTTTGCACCGGTTCGTCTTGCAATGCAGGCACCAGTTCTGCAGGCGGCGGCAATGCGTCGCTGTGCCAGAGGGCCACGCCCAGCAGCAACACATTGGCAACCAGAAGCCACTTTAAGGTTTGGTCATGCATAAGCAGTTGCTATATATTTAATAGCTCAATCCGCTTATTCTACGAGGGCTAGAGGTTGTTTTTACGTAAGTCTCTAGGCTAAGGCATCATGCAGTGCGACAAACTCCTGTGTCAGCATATGACCTGGGTCCAGGAAGATCATGGGCAGCGATTGCTCATGCGATTCGCGGATGCGTACCGACGACCGCAGGTAGGGCTGCAGCACCGGCAAGCCTTCGTCTATCAACTCTTGCACCATGCGCTGCGGCAAGTTCGCCCGTGCTTGGAACTGGTTCACGATGATGCCCTCGACCTCGAGGTCGGCATTGTGGTCGGCCTTGATCTCGGCCACGTTGTCCAGCAGCGTGTACAGCGCACGGCGCGAAAAATCGTCGCAGTCAAAGGGAATCAAGCAGCCCTGCGCGGCGATCAGCGCACAGCGGGTGTAGAAGTTCAGCGCCGGTGGTGTGTCGATGTAGATTTCGTCGTAGTCTTCGGCCAACAACTCCAGCGCATCGCGCAGCTTGTAGATCTTGTGGCGCGATTCCAGCTTGCTGTGCAGTTCGTCCAACAGCGGGCTTGATGGCATCACGTCCAGGCCTTCCCACTGGGTGTGAACGATGTATTCGCTGGCGCCTTTGTCGCGAATCGTGAACTTCAGGCTTTGCTCAAAAAACTCGGCGACGTTGGGCAGGTCTTCAGGCATGTCCGCGCCCAGCAAATAGCGGGTCGAGTTGCCTTGCGAATCCAAATCAATCACCAAGGTGCGCTTACCTTGCCAGGCACTGATGGCAGCCAGATTACATGTGATGGTGGATTTACCAACGCCACCCTTTTGGTTGAAAACGACGTGCTGCATGGGAATGTGCCTTGGGAAAAGTAAGAAAAACGAACGGTGCGAGCACACGCAAGAGCGATGCCCGCTCGCCAGTGCGAAGTTTAGCGGGCTACCAATGCGGTATAGGCTTGCCGCGTGGTCGGCATAACCGATTCCACTACCTTGGTGTAGGCAGTTTGGTGCCGCATGACAAGGCGCGTAGAGGCCACTGCCTTGGTCTTGCAAAACCAGTGGCAGCTGTGCTGCATCAGAAACAACTCGGCTAGAACGGTAAAGGCCTTGTCTTTGACGGGCACGTCTGAGCCACGGTTGACGGCCAGACAGATGCCACGTGCGTGGATGTTCAGCGCCGCACGGAAGTCATAGGTACTGCCAGGAAACAACCGCCCACTGTAATAAATGGACCAAGGAAGCTTGCTGGACCGTGTCTGCCCTGCATCCAGACGCGCGAATTCGTTGGCGAAGAGTTTGAACTGCTCACACAGTGTTGCCTCAGTAGTGCTCAACATATTCCAGATTTGCTGCTGTCGCGCCGGGTCAGCCTCGCCCAAAGCACGCATATAGCCTTCGGTGAGAGTTTCCATCAATTTTTCGATCTGGTATTGACCCAAATGGCTACCCAACAGGGCAATGCGCCGGTGCTCGTCCCGCCGTTGGAAGAAAAACGCGACGCCACCCAAGAGCAGTGCAAGTATCAGAACATCCATAGTGTTTTAGACCGAACTGAGACGTTGCACACGGGTATCGATTTGGCGGGGTGTGCAATCGGATGTCATGGCCAGGTTTCCTGCGTTGATGGGGGTGCTGCTGATTTTAGTGGGCTTGGGCTGCGCGCTAGATATCATCGCGCTCTTGGCATGCAATTGGTCGAAAGGAAATTATTTGTGACTTCAATGCCCGAGCACGATCGCTATTCACCAGTGAGTATTTGGAAAATCGTCGCATTCATCCTTACCTTGGCTGCGGTGTCTTTTATCTGTGTGGCCCCTCAGGTCACGAACGATTTTTGGCTGCAGGCCAAAGTTGGTGAACTTATCGTCAGAAATTTTGACATTCCCAAAACCCTGTTGTTCCCATTTACAGATATTCAGTCTGCCAAGTTCAACGCGCACGAATGGTTGCCATCCGTGTTGTTTTACGAGCTGATCCATTTTTTCGGGGAAGACGCTTTGCCCTTGATATTGGGGGCACTCGGGCTTTTGCTTTTCGGACTGGTGGGCTCGCTTGCCTATCGACGCAGCCAGCAATGTTTGCCTCTGGCGCTTATGTTGGGTTTGCTTGCGGTAGGCGTTGAGAATTTTCGGCATTTCTTACGCCCTGAGCTAATTTCGCTCGTCCTGTTCGTTCTGTATTTGCATTTGCTGGAGTCATTTAGACGAAATCCTTCGTGGCAGCTTTGGGCTGGCACGGTGGCTGTGGTGGTGGCTTGGTCCAACTCGCACGGCTCTTTTATTCTCGCTCCTATTCTTGCCAGTATTTTTGCTGTTGGTGTATGGGTAGATGCACGCCGGCGCACCGCGGAACCCCATTTCACGTCGAAAACCAGTGCCCAAGCATATGCAGCGCTTGCTGTCGTCACTCTGGCGTGTACAGCCATAAATCCATCTGGCTGGGAACAAACGGCCTTTGTTTTTAACTTCACAGGTTCCGATTTCACAAGTGGGTATGTG
>JBDTAG010000485.1:0-4992 GCA_039924745.1 Rhodoferax sp. | reverse complement strand
TCGATGAAGCCCATGCCGCCATGCACTTGCACGGCCAACGATGTGACTTCCAGGCTCATCTCGGTGCTATAGCCCTTAACGAGTGGGACCATGAATTCATAAAACGTCTCGTTGACCTTGCGCACCTCGGCGTCCGGGTGGTGGTGCGCGGCGTCGTAGGCCGATGCTGCGGCGCTCGCCATAGCGCGGCAGCCCTCCACATACGCGCGCATGGTCATCAGCATGCGGCGCACATCGGGGTGGTGGATGATGGGCGCAGCGGCTTTGATTGAGCCATCGACAGGGCGGCTTTGCACCCGCTCGCGCGCGAAGCGCACCGCCGTCTGGTAGGCCAGCTCGGCAATCGCAATACCCTGCACGCCCACGCCGTAACGGGCGGCATTCATCATGATGAACATGTACTCCAGACCGCGATTTTCCTCGCCTACCAAGTATCCAATGCCACCGCCATGGTCTCCGAATTGCAGCACTGCCGTTGGGCTGGCCTTGATACCTAGCTTGTGCTCGATGCTGACGCAATGCACGTCGTTGCGCGCACCCAGTGAGCCATCGGCGTTGACCATGAACTTGGGAACGACAAACAGGCTGATTCCCTTGACGCCTTCGGGTGCGCCAACCACGCGCGCCAGCACCAGATGGACGATGTTTTCGGCCATGTCGTGCTCACCCCAGGTGATGAAGATCTTGGTTCCAAAAATCTTGTACGTGCCGTCGGGTTGGGGTTCGGCGCGGGTGCGCACCGCAGCCAAATCACTGCCAGCTTGGGGCTCGGTCAGGTTCATGGTGCCGGTCCATTTACCGCTGACCAGGTTTTCCAAATACGTGGCCTTGAGTTCATCCGAACCTGCCGTCAACAGCGCTTCGATAGCGCCATCGCTTAGCAGCGGGCACAGTGCAAAACTCATGTTGGCGCTGTTGAACATTTCACCGCATACCGAGCCAATGGTCTTGGGCAAACCCTGCCCACCAAAGTCCACGGGATGTTGCAGCCCTTGCCAGCCACCTTCGGTAAACATCTTGAAGGCTTCTTTGAAACCCGGCGTGGCGGTAACGACACCGTCTTTCCAGCTGGACGGGTTCTTGTCGCCTTCCCAGTTCAGCGGCGCCAAAACGCCCTCGGTGAATTTGGCGGCCTCTTCGAGCACAGCCTGCGCCGTGTCCAGTCCTGCATCTTCAAAACCAGGGATCTTGGCAATCTGGTCGATCTTGGCCAGATGCTCGATGTTGAACAGCATGTCTTTGACGGGCGCAACGTAGCTCATGGGGTACTCCGGGAATTACAAAATATCAAATCAATTCACAACGCAAAAAAAGGGCATCACGTTGGATGCCCTGTTGCGGTAAGCGTTTACAGAGCGGCTGTAAGCTCTGGCACGGCGACGAAGAGATCAGCCACCAGGCCGTAATCAGCCACGCTGAAGATCGGTGCTTCGGGGTCTTTGTTGATAGCAACGATGACCTTGCTGTCTTTCATGCCGGCCAAGTGCTGGATCGCACCGCTGATGCCGGCCGCAATGTACAACTGGGGCGCGACGATCTTGCCCGTCTGACCCACTTGCCAATCATTGGGCGCATAGCCTGCGTCCACCGCCGCGCGGGATGCACCCAACGCAGCACCGAGCTTGTCGGCCAGCGGGGTCATGATTTCCATGAATTTTTCGCTCGAACCCAGAGCACGGCCGCCAGACACAATGATCTTGGCGGCGGTCAATTCGGGGCGGTCGTTCTTGGCGATTTCAGAGCCGACAAAAGTGGCCTGTGGGCTGGCACCTACGGCCGCCAGCACTTCGACTGCGGCGCTACCGCCAGTGGCAGCGGCCGGGTCAAATCCGGTCGTGCGCACGGTCAGCACCTTGGTTGCATCGGTGCTTTGCACGGTCGCAATGGCGTTGCCAGCATAGATCGGGCGCTCAAAGGTGTCGGCGCTATCGACCTTGGTGATGTCGGAGATTTGGCCGACATCCAGCTTGGCTGCCACGCGGGGCGCAACGTTCTTGCCCGACGCGGTAGCGGCAAACAAAATGTGGCTGTAGTTGGCTGCAACGGCCAGCACTTGGGCTGCGACGTTTTCAGCCAGCCCATGGGCGAAGCCTTCGCCCTCAGCATGCAGCACCTTGGCAACACCGGCGATTTGCGCAGCGGCTGCAGCGGCTGGACCGGCATTGCTGCCCGCTACCAGCACATGCACGTCGCCACCGCATTTCAGTGCAGCGGTAACGGTGTTCAGGGTTGCACCCTTGATGGATGCGTTGTCGTGTTCGGCGATTACGAGTACGGTCATGATTAGATTACCTTCGCTTCTGTTTTCAATTTAGCGACCAAGGTGGCCACATCAGGCACCTTGATGCCGGCGCTGCGCTTGGGTGGTTCGACCACTTTAAGCGTCTTGATGCGGGGGTTTACGTCCACACCCAAAGCTTCAGGCGTCATCACATCCAACTGCTTTTTCTTGGCCTTCATGATGTTGGGCAAGGTCACATAGCGCGGCTCGTTCAGGCGCAGGTCGGTGGTGACGACGGCTGGCATGGTCAGCGACACGGTTTCAGAGCCGCCGTCCACTTCACGGGTGACATTCAACTTGCCGTCGACCACTTCGACTTTGCTGGCGAACGTGCCCTGGGGCAGATCAGCCAGCGCAGCCAACATTTGGCCAGTCTGGTTGCAATCGTCATCAATGGCTTGCTTGCCCAAGATGATCAGACCGGGTTGTTCTTTTTCCACCAAGGCCTTGAGCAGCTTGGCTACGGCCAATGGCTGCAGTTCGACAGCGGTCTCAACCAAGATGCCACGGTCTGCTCCGATAGCCATGGCCGTGCGCAGGGTTTCCTGGCACTGGGTCACGCCGCAAGAGACGGCGATGATCTCGGTGACGATGCCCTTTTCTTTCAGGCGAACAGCCTCTTCGATGGCGATCTCGTCGAAGGGGTTCATGCTCATTTTGACGTTGGCGATATCCACACCGCTGCCGTCGGACTTGACCCGCACCTTGACGTTGTAATCGACCACGCGTTTAACGCTTACCAGGACTTTCATGCTGCCGCTCCAGATAGTTGCAAATTGGTTTGTCTACTTGACGTGTACGTCAACTGCACGATTCTATGCCGCTGCGTAATCCAGGTCGTCGCCCAGATGACGGTCACAGCATAACCCATAAAATAGAACGATCGTGCTTTTTTTGAATTATAACCCTAGGAAGCGCCAGCCCCCGCTGCGTTTGTCACCTATGGATCAGCGCTGGTAGACCACCCGTTGCGGGAACGGAATCTCAATGTTGTGCGCCCTGAGCGCGGCCAGAATGGCGCGGTTGATATCCGAGCGCAGCCCCATCTGGCCATTTTGAACGTCACGTAACCAGTAGCCGACGGTGAATTCCAAGCCGTCTGCGCCAAATGCAGTCAGGTAAACCGACGGGCTGGGGTCCCGCAGCACGCGCTCTTGCGCCAGTGCGGCTTGCAACAGCAAGGCAGACACTTGGTCCACGTCACTGTCGTAACCTACGGACACCACCGTGGTCTGGTACAAATGCGGGTCTGCCAGCGACAGATTCTCGACCCGGCTGGTGATCAGCAGTTCGTTGGGCACGATGGATTCGCGACCGCCCAGCGAGCGCACCACGGTATAGCGTGCGTTGATCTGGGTGATGATGCCCTCGAAGTTATCGACGCGCACGCTGTCGCCAATGCGCATGCTACGCTCGGCCAAGATGACAAAACCACTGATGTAGTTAGCCACCAGCTTTTGCAGGCCCAGGCCTATACCCACCCCCACAGCGCCACCCAGCACCGATAGCGCCGTCAAATCTATGCCCACCGCCGACAGAGCAAACATCAAACCCACAAACATCAGCAATGCGCGGGTGGCATTGCTGATCGCCTTGCGCAGCGACAGCTCACCACCCGTCGCCGAACGCAAAAGGCGCGTCTCAATAGCTGCCGATATCCAGAGCGTAATGATCAAAACGCCACTGGCCGTCACCAAGCCTTCAAGCAGAGTGCGCACCGATAGCCGGGTACCGCCAACCTTCCAGGTGATGTCGTCCAGCTCGTTCAACACAACGGGCAGCAGACCGCTGACCCACAGCACCATGGCCAACCAAACCACCCACGAGATGGTGTGCTCCAACAAACGCGCCCAGCGCGCTTGGTCAAATGCGACCTGCAAGACCTTGACCCCGACCCGGATTACGACCAAGGCAATCAACACCGGTATCGCAACCTTGAACACCGCCGCCCGTACAAAATCGTTCAGGATCGCCAAAGCAATGGAACTGAAACACAGCAATATCAGGGGGAACAACACCCCATCGACTGCACGTTGACCAAATAGGATGGACTTGCCATCGTAGACGCCCAAGCTGCGACGCATCAGCACCACAAGCCCCCAGGACAAAGCCACGCATAGCGCCAATGCACCCAACTCCAGCAGCACGGTGACCTGGGTGAAAGCCGCCAGCCAGGCGTCTAAGTCATCTATCGGTTTGGGCACAGAAATGACAGAAATTTTGGGGAAATTGAGCATCAGATTACAAATCTGCCAGTACACGAATATGGGCTTCTACGCTCAGAGCCAGTGCGTCCAGGTTATATCCACCCTCCAGGCATGACACGATGCGACCCTTGGCATGGCGCTGGGCGACGCCCTTGATGCGGTCAGTGATCCACGCGTAGTCCGCCTCCACGAGGCCCATTTGGCCCATGTCGTCCAGACGATGGGCATCAAAACCCGCACTGATGAAAATCATCTCTGGTTTGTAGGCGTCCAGGCGCGGCAACCAAAAGGTCTCTACCAACTCCCGTACCTGCGGCCCCTTTGTGTAGGCCGGAACGGGTAGATTTACCAGATTGCTGGCGTGCGAACGGGAGCCGCCTTCGGGGTAAAAAGGGTGCTGAAAAAAACTCACCATCAACACCCGCTGGTCACCGGCAACGATGTCTTCGGTACCATTGCCATGGTGTACATCAAAGTCCACAATCGCCACGCGTTTGAGGCCAT
>JBDTAG010000484.1:0-4886 GCA_039924745.1 Rhodoferax sp. | reverse complement strand
TGGCCCGCACAACAAGTGGGTGGTGAAACTGGTCCAACGTCTCGCCGTCTGCCACGTCACGTACACCCATGGCCGTATGGGGAATGGCTCCCGCGTGAGACGACACAAAATCCATCAGTCCAAAACTAAGGGACTGCACGCGTGGATGGGCGGCAATTTCAAAGGCGCGGTGTGCCGCTGCCGGCGATTCGATCAGTACATGCAAGGGCATCGCGCTGCTCCGTCGACCTGCAACGGCATCAATCGCTGACAACGCTGCTTCTACATCCGCCAACGATTCCACCTTGGGGACCATGATGTAACTCAGGGCTTGCGCCGCGTTGCCCACGACTATCTCAACATCGGCCGCAAAGGCTGGGTGGTCAACCGCGTGCAGGCGTGCGCCTACACGCCTTTGCAGTCCAGATGCTATTATTTGAGTAGCAGACTGTGCAGCATTGGCGAGGGCTACCACCAGATTTGCCTGGTCACGCTCGCCACCAACCGGAGCCCCATCTTCGCAGTCCAGTGTCACATCAAAGACGCAGACACCGAACTCTTCGGTCATATCCGCCTGCAATTGCAGGCTTTTGACCATCCGCGCCTCGACACCGCTGTAGTGGTCGCAAACAGGCAATAGGCCTGCCGCGCCCTGGGCACCAAGAAGTACGTTGCGCGGGTGGGGCACTGAAGCAACCGTTTACAGCAAGTGGGCGACGCCGGCTTGCTCGTCTTGCAGCTCTTTCAGCGTAACGTTGATACGCTCTTGTGAGAACGCGTCCACATCCAGGCCTTCGACCAGTTTGTATTCGCCGCCTTCGCAAGTCACGGCAAAACCGAACACAGTGTCTTTTGGAATGCCGTATTGGCCGTCCGATGGGATGCCCATGGTCACCCATTTGCCATTGGTGCCCAAGGCCCAATCGCGCATGTGGTCTATGGCGGCGTTGGCAGCCGAAGCCGCCGACGACACGCCACGTGCGGCAATGATGGCCGCGCCACGCTTGCCGACGGTGGGCAAGAAGGTGTTGGCATTCCACTCCTGGTCATTGATCATGGTCTTGACGCTTTCGCCGTTGATAGTGGCAAAGCGGTAATCGGCATACATCGTCGGCGAGTGGTTGCCCCAGACCGTCATTTTTTCGATATCGGCCACAGCCTTGCCAGTTTTGGCAGCGATTTGGCTCAACGCGCGGTTGTGGTCCAGGCGCAGCATGGCAGTGAAGTTCTTGCGTGGCAGGCTCGGTGCACTCTTCATGGCGATATAGGCGTTGGTGTTGGCCGGATTGCCGACAACCAGTACCTTGACGTTACGGCTGGCGACCTTGTCCAGAGCCTTGCCTTGTGCAGTAAAGATTTCGGCGTTGACGGCCAACAATTCGGCGCGTTCCATGCCTGGGCCGCGGGGGCGCGAACCGATCAGCAGTGCGTAATCGACGTCCTTGAACGCGGTCATCGGGTCACTGTGGGCTTCCATGCCGACCAACAATGGGAATGCGCAGTCTTGCAATTCCATCATCACGCCTTGCAGTGCTTGTTGGGCTTTTTCAACCGGAACTTCCAACAGGCTCAACACGATGGGTTGGTCTTTGCCCAGCATTTCGCCGGAGGCGATGCGAAACAGAATGGCGTATCCAATTTGACCGGCTGCTCCGGTAACTGCGACGCGAACGGGCTTCTTGCTCATGGTATTAACTCCAGGAAGTGTTGTAAAAACGGCGACTGTCCGGGGACCCAGCAAGGGCATGAATCCTTCAGAATGTCTGCGAGTTTACCCCTGAATTTGCGGCCAAGTCAATTTGTCTTATGTCTTATATAAGATATGATTGGGTAAGATTTCGCGGCTGACTCCAAGCTGACTTCACCAAGCCCCATTCATGTCTGCAACGTCCACTTTCAACACCGACAGCGCCTCCGCCCCTGAACCGCAGGCAGGAGAATCCGTCGCGTCGGTGCAACCGACACCGGCTTTCAGCCCGCTTTACCAGCAAATCAAGGTATTGATTCTGCAAAGCCTGCAGGCCGGCGAGTGGAAACCCAGCGCCGCCATCCCCAGCGAGATGGAATTGGCCGCGCGGTTCAAGGTCAGCCAGGGCACCGTGCGCAAAGCTATAGACGAATTGGCCGCTGAAAATCTGCTCGTACGTCGCCAGGGTAAAGGCACTTTTGTTGCCACCCACGCTGAGCGCCAAATTCAATACCGTTTTTTGAAACTGATACCAGACAACGGTGATCCCACTAGCGAAGGGCCCGCACAACGCCACATCATCGATTGCAAACGCACCCGCGCATCGGTAGAGGTTGCCAAGGCCTTGGCCATCCGTGCTGGCGATGCCGTGTTGCAAGTCCGCCGCGTGCTGTCGTTTGCGTCCACTCCCACTATCCTGGAAGACATGTGGCTACCCGCAGCACCCTTCAAAGGATTGACAGCAGAGCGTTTGCGGGACTCCAATGGGCCCATGTACGCCTTGTTTGAAACCGAATTTGGTGTGCGCATGGTTCGCGCAGAAGAAAAAATCCGCGCCATATTGCCGGATGCTGAGCAATGTGCACTGCTGCAAGCCGACACCAAAACCCCCCTTTTGAGTGTGGAACGCATTGCTTACACTTATAACGATGCACCCATGGAATTGCGCCGTGGTCTTTACCTTACCAACAAGCATTACTATAAAAACACCCTCAATTGACTAGGTTGTTGATGCAAGTCCCGCGTCAGACTGCTGCGGTGCAATAGAATTTTGGTCTGCAGCGGCAATAATTACATACGGTTACCAACAGAAAGCCCAAAAATGTCTGAACTCACGTCTTCAACCCGGGCCAAGCGGCCTGAGTTCCGCAACATCAATGCCTTTAACGATTTACCAGGGTATCGATGGCCCCTCGCAGCCATCGTTTCTGGAATGCACCGCGCCAGCGGTCTGATCCTGTTTTTGTTGATGCCGTTCATCATTTGGATGTTTGATACCTCCATTAGCTCGGAGTTTTCGTTTGCGCGTTTCACGTCAGCCTTCCACAACGGCATAGGTTTTGTACCTGGAATTCTGGTCAAGCTCGTGGCACTCGTCCTAATCTGGGCCTACCTGCACCACTTTTTAGCCGGCCTGCGCCACATCCGCATGGATATTTTCCATACCGTTAGCAAAGTGCAAGGCAAGTCAACCGCACAAATCGTCTTGGTTTTGAGCTTGGGTCTGACCCTTGTGCTGGGCGCCAAATTGTTTGGCTTGTATTAAGTCCTGACAACTTTCGTATTCTCATCTTCACAGGAACACAACATGTCTGTTAACTTTGGCTCCAAGCGCATCGTCGTTGGTGCGCATTACGGCCTGCGCGACTGGTTGGCTCAGCGTGTCACCGCCGTACTGATGGCACTTTTCACCCTCATTGTGTTGGGCCAGGTACTGCTAACCAAAGGCCCCGTGGGTTACGACCAATGGGCTGGAATCTTCTCAGCCCAGTGGATGAAGACACTCACTTTCGCGGTCATCGTTGCCATGCTGTACCACGCTTGGGTGGGCATGCGTGAAATTCTGATGGACTACGTTAAACCGACGTCCGTACGCTTGGCACTGCAAGTTTTTTCCATCGTCTGGCTCGTGGGTTGCGCGGGTTGGGCTACTCAAGTCTTGTGGCGCCTTTAAGCCCGACATTACCTGACACACAAGGCTGATACCAACATGACTTACACCAAAGCAAATATCTCCAAACGCAAGTTCGACGTTGTCATCGTCGGCGCTGGCGGCTCCGGCATGCGCGCTGCACTCGAACTCTCCAACGCCGGCCTGAATGTGGCGTCGTTGTCCAAAGTATTCCCCACCCGTTCGCACACCGTGGCGGCCCAAGGTGGCGTGAGCGCTTCGTTGGGCAATATGTCCGAGGACAACTGGCACTACCACTTTTACGACACCATCAAAGGCGGCGACTGGCTCAGTGACCAAGATGCTGTTGAGTTCATGTGCCGTGAAGCACCCAAGGTCGTTTACGAGCTAGAACATTTCGGCATGCCGTTTGACCGCAATCCCGACGGCACGATTTACCAGCGTCCATTCGGCGGCCACACCGCCAACTACGGCGAAAAGCCCGTGCAACGCGCCTGCGCCGCAGCCGACCGCACAGGCCACGCCATGCTGCACACGCTGTACCAGCAAAACGTAAAGGCCAAGACCAACTTCTTCGTCGAATGGATGGCGCTGGATCTGATCCGCGATGCCGATGGCGACGTGGTCGGCGTGACCGCGCTGGAAATGGAAACTGGCGACCTGTATATCCTGGAAGCGAAGACCGTTCTGTTGGCCACGGGTGGTGCAGGCCGCATCTTCGCGGCCTCCACCAATGCCTACATCAACACGGGTGACGGCTTGGGAATGGCCGCGCGCGCAGGCATTCCGCTGCAAGACATGGAGTTCTGGCAGTTCCACCCCACAGGTGTGGCTGGCGCGGGCGTGTTGCTAACCGAAGGCTGCCGTGGCGAAGGCGCTATTTTGCTCAACAGCAATGGCGAACGCTTCATGGAGCGTTATGCGCCGACCTTGAAAGATCTGGCTCCACGCGACTTCGTGTCCCGCTCGATGGACCAGGAAATCAAAGAAGGCCGAGGCTGTGGTCCGAACAAAGACTACGTGCTGCTCAAGCTCGACCATTTGGGCGCTGAGACCATTCACAAGCGCCTGCCGTCAGTGTTTGAAATCGGTGTCAACTTCGCCAACGTTGACATCACCCGCGAACCAATTCCCGTGGTACCCACGATCCACTACCAGATGGGCGGCGTCCCGACCAATATCCACGGACAGGTTGTCACCCAGTCCACCGGTGAGAACAATGCAGTGGTCAACGGTTTGTACGCCGTAGGCGAATGTGCCTGTGTTAGCGTGCACGGCGCCAATCGCCTGGGCACCAACTCGTTGCTG
>JBDTAG010000483.1:0-3226 GCA_039924745.1 Rhodoferax sp. | reverse complement strand
GACCAGGGACGCGAACACGGCAAACACAGCGGTCCAGCCAAACTGTTTGAAGAATTTACCGACCACGCCACTCATGAAGGCGGTGGGCAAGAACACGGCAATCAGCGCAAACGTGGTGGCGATAACGGCCAAGCCGATTTCGTCGGCTGCTTCCATCGCGGCCTGGTAGGGCGTCTTGCCCATGCGCAAGTGGCGTTCGATATTCTCGACCTCCACAATCGCATCGTCCACCAAGATACCGATGACCAACGAGAGCGCCAACAGCGTCACGATGTTGGTCGTGAAACCCATGTAGTGCATGCCAATGAAGGCGGGAATCGCCGATAGCGGCAGGGCCACCGCGGACACCAGCGTGGCGCGCCAGCTGTGCAAAAAGAACCACACCACAATGACCGCCAGCACTGCGCCTTCGTACAGCATGGACATGGACGCATCGAATTCTTCTTGCACCGGTGTCACAAAGTCAAAAGCTTGGGTCAACTCCAGATCAGGGTGCGCTGCTTTCAATTCATCCAATGCCTTGTGCACGGCGGCGCCCACTTCCACTTCGCTGGCGCCCTTGCTGCGGGTGATCTCAAAGCCTACAACCGATTTGCCGTTGAGCGTGGCGAAGCTGCGCTGCTCGGCCACCGTGTCTTTGACCGTGGCGATTTCGTCCAGGCGCACGTGCTTGCCGTTGCTCAGGCTCAGCTCAATGCGGGACAGTTCATCCACCGTTGCCACGGTTGCCAATGTGCGCATGGGCTGCTCGGAGCCACCCAGGTCGGCACGGCCACCCGCGCTTTCGGTCTGCACTAGCTTGAGCTGCCGCGAAATGTCGGATGCGGTAGTGCCCAGGCTTTGCAGTTTGAGCGGATCCAGCGCAACTTGTACTTCGCGGGTCACTCCACCCACGCGGGCCACAGAGCCGACACCACGCACACCCAAAAGCGCGCGGGAGATGGTGTTGTCGACAAACCAGCTCAATGCTTCTTCATCCATGCGCGCCGAGCGGATGGTGAATGCCAGAATGGGAGCGCCCGACAAATTCATCTTGCTGACGATGGGGTCGCGCAAATCGCTGGGCAAGTCGCTGCGGACCTGTTGCACGGCGCTGCGCACGTCGTCTACAGCTTCTTGCGTGGGTTTTTCCAGGCGGAATTCGGCGGTCACCGTGACCATGCCATCTTGCACATTGGTGTAAATGTTTTTCAGGCCTTGCAGCGGTGCAATCGCGTTTTCGAGCTTGCGCGCCACCTCGGTTTCGAGTTGCGCGGGTGCAGCCCCTGGCAGGGCGGCGGACACGGTGACGGTGGGCAGCTCCAGGTCAGGGAACTGCTGCACCTTCATGGCATTGAACGAGTACAAGCCCGCCAACGTCAGCAGCACAAACAGCATCACCGCCGGAATGGGGTTTTTAATGGACCAAGCGGAGACGTTCATGCTGCCTCCTGCCGAGCCGCCTCAAAGGAGGCAAGCGCCCCCTCGGGGGGCAATGAACGAATGTGAATGTGGGGGTACAACATATTTGCTCCTTATTTGCTAGCTGCAGAGGCAGGTTGCGCGAGGGCTGGAGCTGCATCGACTACGCGTACCAAATCGCCGTCGCTCAGGAAGCCGTCACCGCTGGCCACTAGCTTGTCTTCGGGTTTGATACCGCTCAGAATTTCGACCTGACCGCCCACCATACGACCGGGCTGTACCTTGACCTGGGTGGCGCGGTTGTCGGGACCCACGCGCACCACGTAGCTGAAGCCATCGCGCACCACCACAGCGGCCAGCGGCACGGTCAGCGCGCCAGAGCTGCCCAGGTCAAACTCGCCCCGTGCATACATGCCGGGCTTGAAGCTGGCAGCGGCCGTCTTGTCGGCGTTCTTGTCAGTAGTGGGCAGGTCCACATAGACCAAACCATTGCGGCTGGCCGCGTCTACCGTGGGGGCCAGTATGCGCACCCGGCCTTTGAGTTGCGCACCGCTGGGGGCAGTCACCAGCACGGCGGTGCCGGGGGTGATGCGGCCGATCTCGGTCGATGTAACCTCGCCACGCCACTCCAGTCGGCTTTGGCGGATCAGCTTGAACATCTCGGTACCAGCGCCGACCACCGAACCCACGGTGGCCATGCGGGCGGAGATGACACCGTTGTCAGGCGCCACCAGTTTGGTGTTCTTCAGGCGCAGCAGTTGTGCATCCAACTGTGCCTGTGCAGACGCCACGCGGGCCTTGCCGGTTTGTTCTTGTGTCAGGTATTGGTTGACCTGCTGGGCGCTGATGGCGCCGCTGCCCTGCACGGCGCGGGCACGGTCGGCGTTGGCTGCTGCTTCGGCGGCATTGGCTTGGGCCTCGGCCACAGCGGCGCGAGCCAAGGCCACGTCGGCCTGCACGCTCTCAGCGGCAAAGCTTGCCAGCAGTTGGCCGCGCTTGACCGTGTCGCCCACATTGGCATGCAGCTCGGCTACGCGCAGGCCGTTGGCCTCGGCGCCAATGCTGGCTTCTTGCCAGGCGGCTACGCTGCCGTTGGCTGCCAGCTTGATGGCTAGCATGCTGTTCTTGGGCTGGGTCAGCGAAACGGTCAATGCAGGTTTTGCAGTTGCAGTCTTGGCCGCATCGGCGGCGTAGCTGCGGGTTGCAAACAGGCCCAACGCTGCGAGGGTGATGACACTCGCAGCGATCAGCCCCAAGGTCAGCGGTTTGACGGGCAGGCTGCGCAGGAAGGCGTTTGATTGGAGGTTCATGGTGGTGTCGCGTCGCATCAATAAATAAATGGGTAGGGGCGGAATAGAGGCTGTGTGGGGTTCAGTTGGATGCGGTCTTGGTCACCGCATCGGGCTCGAAGCCGCCGCCCAGTGCGCGGTACAGCGCCACCCAGGCGTGGTTGCGCTCCAGCACGAGGGCGAGTTGGGCCGACTCGGATGCCAGCGCATTGCGCCGTGCGTCTTCCAGTTCCACCAGGCTGGCCAATCCTTGGCTAAAGCGTGACTGGGTGGCTGTCAATGTTTCGGCATAGCCGCGGGTGGAGACGATGGCGTCTTGGGTGCGGGTCTCGGTGCTTTGTAGATTGACCAGGGCTTCTTCCACCTCGCGCACGGCCTGGCGGACCTTGCTGCGGTAGACCATGACGACGGCCGCGTAATTGGCCTCAGACGCCGTAACCGCAGCAGCGCGTTGGCCGGCGTCGAACAGGGGCAGGCTCACCGCCAGCGGGCCGAATGACCAGGCCGTACCATTTTGGTCGACCCCATCCGTCGTC
>JBDTAG010000482.1:0-3609 GCA_039924745.1 Rhodoferax sp. | reverse complement strand
GTTTGGGGAACACTTCGGTGGTGTAGTCGCCACCCTGTGCACTGATGATGATGTCGCAGCGCTTGAGTGCGTCGATGTTGAAGGCGTCTTGCAGCGTGGTTTCGTTCTTGGCCTGGGCGGGCGCTTTGCCACCAGCATTTGACGTGGAAAAGAACATGGGTTCAATCAACGCGAAGTCACCTTCGGTCTGCATGCGGTCCATCAGAACCGAACCCACCATACCGCGCCAACCGACGAGGCCTACGAGATTACCTACCTTCATGACATTGCCCTTTCAGAAAAATTCAGTGAAACAGAATTTGGTCTGCCCGGCTCGTCTGGCCGGAAGGGCGCGACGAACCAGGCCGTTTAGCCAGTAATGGTCGTCGTTTTGGTGGTCGCTGTAGACACCAACACAAAACCCGCACCCGAAGCAATACCGACCTTGTGGGCCGGGCGAAGACTTGGGTGGCAAGCGTGCATAGGTTCCATTGTAATGCCAGCGGTAACTAGGGATTTACAGCCAGATTACAACGCCCGGACTACCGCATCACCCATTTCTTTGGTGCTGACGCGGGTCGTGCCTTGGCTGTAAATGTCAGCAGTGCGCAGACCTTGTTCCAGCACTTTCTTCACAGCGGCTTCAATGCGTTGCGCCGCGTCTTCCTGGTTCAGGCTGAAGCGCAGCATCATGGCGGCACTGAGGATGGTGGCTAGCGGGTTGGCAATGCCTTTACCGGCAATGTCGGGCGCACTGCCGTGGCTAGGCTCGTACAGGCCTTGGTTGCTACTGTTCAGGCTGGCCGAAGGCAGCATGCCTATAGAGCCGGTGAGCATGGAGGCTTCGTCGCTGAGGATGTCGCCAAACATATTGCCGGTGACCAGCACGTCGAACTTCTTGGGCGCTTTGACCAATTGCATGGCGGCGTTGTCCACCAGCATGTGGTCCAGTGCCACGTCGGGGTACTGCTGAGCTACTTCGACCATCACGTCTTTCCACAGCTGCGAGGTTTCCAGAACGTTGTTCTTGTCCACACTGGTCACGCGCTTGCTGCGCTTTTGCGCCGCTTGAAAGGCGACGTGCGCGATGCGTTCGATCTCAGGGCGGCTGTAGCGCATGGTGTCGAAGGCTTCTTCGGCACCGGGGAAGTGACCATCGGTGGCGATGCGACGGCCGCGCGGCTGGCCAAAGTAGATGTCGCCGGTCAGCTCGCGGATGATGAGGATGTCCAAGCCGGAGATGATTTCAGGTTTGAGGCTGGACGCATCGACCAGTTGCTCGTAGCAGATGGCGGGGCGGAAGTTGGCGAACAGGCCCAGGTTCTTGCGCAGGCCCAGGATGGCTTGCTCGGGGCGGAACTGGCGCTCTAGCTTGTCGTACTTCCAGTCGCCGACGGCGCCGAACAGCACGGCATCGGCTTCTTTGGCCAGCTTCAACGTGGCTTCGGGCAGAGGGTGACCATGCGCGTCATACGCCACGCCGCCGACCAAGGCGGTTTCCATCTCCAGGGGGAGGGCAAGGGTGTTCAATACCTTGACGGCCTCGGCCACGATTTCGGTACCAATGCCGTCACCGGGCAATACTGCAATTTTCATGATGTTCTCTAAATGCTATGAATTGAGGAGCTGCTCACGAAGACATCGTGCGGGCTAGCCACGGTTTTTGTGCCAAACGTTGAGCTTCAAAGGCTTTGATCTTGTCGGCATGGCGCAGGGTCAGGCCGATGTCGTCGAAACCGTTGAGCAGACAGTATTTGCGGAAGGCCTGCACCTCAAACGGAATCTCTTCGCCTTGGGGCTTGACGATGACCTGGCGTTCCAGATCTACCGTCAACTGGTAACCGGGGAAGGCCAAGGCTTCGTTGAACAATTGGTCCACCTGTGCTTCTGTCAGCACGATAGGCAGCAGTCCGTTCTTAAAACTGTTGTTGAAAAAAATGTCGGCGTAGCTGGGCGCGATGATGGCGCGAAAACCGTATTGGTCCAGCGCCCAGGGCGCGTGTTCGCGGCTGGAGCCGCAGCCAAAGTTCTTGCGCGCCAGCAGAATACTGGCTCCCGTGTAGCGCGTTTGGTTCAGCACAAAGTCTGGGTTGGGTTTGCGGCTGGTCGGGTCTTGGCCAGGAAATCCCGCGTCCAGATAACGCCACGCGTCAAACAGGTTTTCGCCAAAGCCAGTCTTGCGGATGGATTTCAGGAATTGCTTGGGAATGATGGCGTCGGTGTCGACGTTCTCGCGGTCCATGGGCGCAACCAGACCATTGTGAATGGTGAAGGCTCTCATTTCTTGGCGGCCCCTTCAATCTTCTCACCGGCTTTTTGAATGTCTTGGCCTACACCTTTAACGGTGTTGCAGGCGGTCAGCATCAACAGCGCGGCAGCGCAAACGGCAGTGATCACGGTTTTCATGGTGGAGTCCTTATGGGTTGGTTCAGGAGAATTTGCGGATATCGACAAAGTGGCCGTGGATGGCAGCCGCAGCGGCCATCGCTGGACTCACCAAGTGGGTGCGGCCCCCGGCGCCCTGACGGCCTTCAAAGTTGCGATTGCTGGTGGAGGCGCAGCGTTCGCCGGGCTCCAGCCGGTCGGCGTTCATGGCCAGGCACATGGAGCAGCCGGGTTCGCGCCACTCAAAGCCAGCGGCCTTGAAAATCTCGTGCAGGCCTTCGCGCTCAGCCTGTTCTTTCACCAAACCAGAGCCTGGAACGACCATGGCCAGCTTGATGTTTTTCGCCACTTTTTGGTTGAGATTTTTCACCACCGCGGCTGCTTCGCGCATGTCTTCGATGCGGATGTTGGTACACGAGCCGATGAACACTTTGTCGACAAACAAATCGTTCAGCGCTTTGCCCGGTTCCAAGCCCATGTAGGTCAAGGCGCGTTCAATGGCGCCGCGCTTGTTGGCATCTTTTTCTTTGTCGGGATCGGGTACGCGGGCGTCGATACCCAGCACCATTTCGGGCGAAGTGCCCCAGGTCACTTGCGGCACGATCTGTGAGGCATCTAGCTCGACCACAGTGTCGAAATGTGCGCCAGCGTCGGTGTGCAGGGTTTTCCAGAATGCTACGGCTTGGTCCCATTCCACGGCAGCCGCTTCGGGTGAAGCTGCATTGGCACCGGGGGCCAGAGGGCGGCCCTTGACGTAGTCGATGGTTTTGTCGTCCACCGCCACCAAGCCAGCGCGCGCGCCAGCTTCGATGGCCATGTTGCAGACCGTCATGCGGCCTTCCATGCTCAGCGCGCGAATGGCTGGGCCGCCGAATTCGATCGTGTAACCGGTGCCGCCGGCGGTGCCGATTTTTCCGATGATGGCCAGCACGATGTCCTTGGCGGTGATGCCGGGCGCTGCCTTGCCGTTCACTTGAACGAGCATGTTCTTGGCCTTCTTGGCCAACAGCGTTTGCGTGGCCATGACGTGCTCGACCTCACTGGTGCCAATGCCGTGTGCCAACGCGCCAAACGCGCCGTGGGTGGACGTGTGTGAGTCACCGCAGACGACGGTCATACCGGGTAAGGTGGCGCCGTTCTCTGGTCCGATGACGTGCACGATGCCCTGTCGCTTGGACAAGAAAGGGAAGAAGGCGGCAGCGCCAAACTCTTTGATGTTGGCGTCCAACGTGACTACCTGCTCTT
>JBDTAG010000481.1:0-8407 GCA_039924745.1 Rhodoferax sp. | reverse complement strand
AAGTTCATGCCCTTGAGCGTGGCCAGTGTCATTTTTTGCACCTCTAGCGCCTGGATGGTCGCGCCTAGTGCACGCGAGTTTTGCTCCAGCCAGAAATGCACGGCCTTGAGCTCTTCTA
Source organism: Rhodoferax sp. (assembly GCA_039924745.1). Taxonomy (GTDB): domain Bacteria; phylum Pseudomonadota; class Gammaproteobacteria; order Burkholderiales; family Burkholderiaceae_C; genus Allorhodoferax. Next base: position 8,289 of record JBDTAG010000481.1, on the reverse strand, counting down.
TGCGTTTTTCAAGCTCCTCCACATTCAACGTGGGAGCCACCCAGTTACCCAGGTTGGGCATTTGCGGAATATTGCTGGAGGCACCCTTGGCCAAGGTTTGCAAAAAATCAAAGCCAGGCACGAATTTGCCAAAACCGGTGGTGTCTTTGTCGCTCATATGCACTCCATGGGAGGTTGTCTACTCTGAACAGGTTACAGCTTACTCCAATGTACAACGCCACTGTTGCTCACAACCCACCAAATTGCCACACCGATGCCCGCCAGAGCGGGTAAATTCAGAGTCTGTGAAATTTGGGAACCCCACCCGCAACGCCTCGCTGCCATGATGAACTACACCTTTCTTTCCGCCACCATTTTGCTGGTGTTGATCACTGACCCCATCGGTAACATCCCCATCTTTGCCAACGCGCTCAAACATGTGGCGCCCGAACGCAGGCCGCGCGTCATCCTGCGCGAGATCCTGATCGCCTTTGCATTGCTACTGACCTTTATGTTTGTAGGTGAGACCTTTTTACGGGTCATGAACCTGAGTGAGCTGTCGCTACAAATTGGCGGCGGCGTCATCCTGTTTTTGATTGCACTGCGCATGGTGTTCCCACCACCCTCCAGCGGCGCGGAAGAAGAGCAAATGGCAGAGCCTTTGATCGTGCCGTTGGCGGTCCCTGCCATTGCCGGGCCGTCCGCCTTGGCCACGGTGCTGCTGCTGGTGTCGCAACAACCCGAGCGGCGGATGGAGTGGATCGGCGCGCTGTGCGTGACCATGCTGGTCAGCGCCATCGTGCTGGTGTCGGCCGAGCGCATTCAGCGCATCATTGGCACACGGTTGGTGACCGCCGTGGAGCGGCTGATGGGCTTGGTGTTGGTATCCGTGGCGGTAGAGATGCTGCTGCGGGGGCTCAAGACCTTTGCGCAGCAGATCATCAAGGCTTGAGCGCCGGTGCCACCACTTCCTGCTCAATCGCGCCAAAGATGCTCTGGCCGTCGGTGCCCGTCATCTCGATGCGGATGGTGTCGCCATATTGCATGAACGCGGTGCTGGGCTGGCCGTCCTGGATGGTTTCCATGGCGCGCTTTTCGGCGATGCAGCTGTAGCCATTGGGCCAGTCTGTCCGGGCTTTGTCACCCGTGCCCTTGGTCACACCCTTGTTGCTGACGGTACCCGAGCCGATGACGGACCCAGCGCGCACGTTGCGGGTCTTGCACAGGTGGGCAATCAGTTGGCCGAAGTGAAAGGTCATGTCCGGCCCGGCGTCGCACAGGCCCACCTTGCGGCCATTCCACGTGCTTTGCAGCGGCAGGTGCAAACGGCCCTTACGCCAAGCTTCGCCCAACTCATCGGGTGTAACCGCCACCGGGCTGAAGGCGGTGGCTGGCTTGCTCTGCACAAAGCCAAAGCCCTTGGCCAGTTCAGCGGGGATCAGGTTGCGCAGGCTCACATCGTTGACCAATAAAACGAGTCGAATGCCATCCAACGCGCGGTCAGCGGCGCAGCCCATGGGCATGTCGCTGGTGATGACGGCCACCTCGGCTTCGAAATCGATGCCCCATTCTTCGCTGGCACAGACGATGGGGTCGCAGGGGCCAATAAAGTTGTCGCTACCGCCCTGGTACATCAGCGGGTCGGTGTAAAAACTCTCGGGCACTTCGGCGTTGCGCGCCTTGCGCACCAGCTCCACGTGGTTGAGGTAGGCTGAGCCGTCCGCCCACTGGTAGGCGCGCGGCAGGGGCGCCATGCACTGCGTGGGGTCGAACGGGAAGGCATGGCGGGCACGGCCATTGTTCAGGCTGTCGTACAGGTCTTGCAACTGGGGCGACAGGTAGTTCCAGTCGTCCAGCACCTGCTGCATGCGGTTGGCGATGTTGGAGGCGTACACCGCTTGGCCCATGTCCCGCGAGACCACGACCAGTTGGCCATCACGCGAGCCGTCTTTGTAAGTTGCGAGTTTCATACGGGAATTGTCGCTCTGAATTAAACTGCCAACCTCTGTTTGACTTCACCCGTTTGATGCTCACCCCTTTACCCGTCGTCACTACCCGTCGTCCGTCGTGGCGGCTGATCCTGCTGACTGCCGTCGTATTGCTGGCGCACTGGGCCGTGCTAAGTGCAGCGCCGGTGGCCTTTGCTGCGCATGCCAGCTCCGATGCAGGCTCGGACTGGGCCTTTTCCACCCGCACCATTGCATCAACGCCCGAGGCACCCGCCGCCACGCCCGACAAGGCCAAAGAGCCGGCAACAGCCGTGCCAACGCGCAAAGTGCGCAGCGTACGCTCTGCCCCACAAGTACAAGTAATTTCCACAGAGGGTATTCAGCAAAATGACACGCCAGCCCTCGTGGAGTCTGCTCAACCAGCTATCGAAACCGTAGCAATCGACACCCCTTTTGCAGAGACGCCTACGCCGTCGGCGGCCGCGGTTTCGCCCGCTGTTCAACTGGCGGAGGCAGCCGCCAGCATGGCCAACCAAACGCCCGCAACACTGCCCGCAGCCAAAGCGGTACAACGTTTTGTAGTGCCGCCATCAGCAAGGCTGAAATATGCCGTCCAGGGCGAGGTCAAAGGTTTCCCCTACCACGCAAACGGAGACCTGCAGTGGGCGCAAGACGGCAAAACCTATAGCGCCCGCTTGGAAATCAGCCACTTTTTGCTGGGATCACGGGTTCAGACCAGCACTGGCCAGGTGGGCGATCATGGTTTGGAGCCGATTCGTTTTGGCGACAAGGTCCGCAGTGAAGTTGCTGCGCACTTCAACTACGAAACCAAGAAGGTCACCTTCAGCGCCAATACGCCCAATGTGGACCTGTTGCCCGGCGCACAGGACCAGTTGAGCGTTTTGGTCCAAGCCGCAACGATGGTGGCAGGCGATCCCCAGCTGTTTGTCCAAGGCAGCACCTTGTCTTTCCAGGCGGTCGGGCCCAAATCAGCCGAAAGCTGGGTGTTTACGGTCGGCGCCACCGAAAAGCTGGACCTGCCCGGTGGCGAAATGAGCGCCTTGCGTTTATGGCGCGACCCTAACGCACAATACGACTCCAAACTGGAAATTTGGTTGGCCCCCAGCCTGGGCTACCTGCCAGTGCGCATACGTCTGACACAGGCCAACGGCGACCTGGTAGATCAGTTGTGGAAATCCACGCAACAGTAAAGGCTGGCATCTGGAGCCGGACCGTCCCAACGAATATGGCTCTCGATACTTGATTTTTTCGGTATTGCGTCCACTTGCGATACAGGCCCTATCATTCCAACTATGCAAACGCTCTACGATTCTGAAACCTATTCGGTCACCCACATGCTGACCAACGCCGAAGTTGACGATATGCCCCTGACGGGTGTTATCAAGACCGTGCAATATGCCAGCGGGGTGCCGACCATGGCACGCCATGGATTTGAAATCGTAGACAAACGCTCCGGCAAAGAGGTGTACCTTGACGGTTCATGGGCTGAGTTGTTTCAGCAACACATCATGGCTTGGCAGGTCAACACGCCCACGCAGGAAGAAGTCGAAGACACCCTTGAACAGTACGCGGAATTGGCGCAGAACCCCGTAGTGGTGCACTGAACGGCTAAACGCTGCTAGGTATTGACACTGGTCAAGGCAACGTGCGGTTGACGGGCGCATCATGTACCCAAGTCACCACCACACAGGAGCTATGCCATGAACCAGCAACACGCCAGTCCTTTCGAAAAGCAGCTACTTGCGATGCGTGCAAGCCTGCTGGCCCAGATTGCGCAGCAGCGTGGTGGTGTCGTCAGTCGCGTGGAAGTTGCCGCTGACCACTTTGGACACCCAGAGGACTCGGGCGCACAACTGGCATCCGAACGAGAGCTTGAGTTCGCGTTGGGAGAACGCGAGCTTGCAGAATTGGCGGACATCGACGCAGCCTTGGCCCGCATCGCGGCTGATGTGTACGGCGATTGCACCGACTGTGGTGCGCACATTCCATCGGCCCGCTTGCATGCAAGCCCCGAGGCTTCGCGCTGCATCCACTGCCAAGAAAAGCAGGAACGCAGCCACCCGGTTTAAGCACTTTGGGTGGGGCACACAGGAGTGGGCCAGTGCTGCGACAATATCGCACCATGAGCCAGACCTATATCCTCACCTTGTCATGCCCAGATCGCCTGGGGTTGGTACACGCCGTATCCGGATTTTTACTGGAGCGAGGTGGCAATATCGAAGAAGCCGCGCAGTACAACGACCCGGACACCGGTTTGTTCTTTATGCGGGTGCAGTTCAATTGCGTGCGTCTGACCTTTCAGGATCTGCGCAACCAACTGGCTTTCTTTGCCAAACCGTATTCCATGCAATGGGGTCTGCATTCCAAAGCCCAGCCCATGCGGGCGATCTTGTTAGTTAGCAAAGAGGGCCATTGCCTCAATGACTTGTTGTTCCGCTGGAAGAGCGGCTTGCTGGCCATCGACATTCGTGCCATCGTATCAAACCACCGGCATTTCTACCAATTGGCAGCCAGTTACAACATTCCGTTCCACTACATTCCGGTCACGTCCGAAAACAAGGCGCAGGCCGAGGCCCGGCAACTGGAGATCATCGACGCCGAAGGTGCTGAGCTGGTCGTACTGGCGCGCTACATGCAAATTTTGAGCGACGACTTTTGCCAAAAACTGGCTGGCAAGGCCATTAATATTCACCACTCATTCTTACCCAGCTTCAAAGGTGCCAAGCCCTACTACCAGGCCCATGACCGGGGTGTAAAGCTGATTGGCGCCACCGCCCATTACGTGACGGCCGACCTGGACGAAGGCCCGATCATTGAGCAGGACGTAGCCCGTGTGGAGCACAGCAAGACTGTGGAAGATTTGACGACCCAAGGGCGCGACACCGAAAGTCAGGTGTTAGCCCGTGCGGTCAAATGGCATAGCGAGCACCGGGTGCTGTTGAACGGCCACAAGACCGTTATTTTTAAATAAATAAACGCTATCGATACGAGCTAGTGCCCAAGTCGAAGCGGCCCACCAGTTGATCCAACGACTGGGCCTGCTCGTCGAGTGACTGGGCTGCGGCTGCAGCTTCTTCCACCAGTGCCGCATTTTGTTGTGTGGTTTCTTCGATCTGCGCAATGGCCCGGTTAATGTCCTCAATGCCCTCGCTTTGTTCTAGCGACGCGCCCGATATTTCCTCCATAACCGTGCTGACTTGCTGCACGGTCTTGGCCATATCGGCGATGGTCTGACCCGCGCTGCGGGCCAGTTGCGAGCCTTCTTTCACCTGCGCCGTCGAATTTTCGATCAGTGCACTGATCTCTTTGGCGGCCGTGGCACTGCGTTGTGCCAGATCACGCACTTCAGCCGCCACTACGGCGAAGCCTCGGCCTTGTTCACCAGCGTGTGCGGCCTCTACAGCGGCGTTCAAGGCGAGAATGTTGGTCTGGAAAGCAATACTCTGGATGGCACCAATATTGGAATGGATGGCCTGCGTGCTTTGGCTGATTTTTTCCATGGTCAGTACCACGTTGGCCACGACCTCACCACCCTGGCGCGCCGCATGACTGGCACTGCCGGAAAGTTGAGCTGCACGGGTAGAACTATCAGCGTAGCGTTTCGCAATGGCCGTGAGTTGCTCCACATTGGTGGTGGTTTTCTCCAGTGAAGAAGCTTGTTGCTCGGTTCGGTTGGAGAGGTCCAGATTTCCCATGGAAATTTCACGCGACGCGTTAGCCACTTGGGCCGAGCTTTCGGCAATTTCACCCATGGTCTGGGCCAATTGGGTCTGCATTTCGCTCAAAGAATGCAGCAGGCTGGAGGTGTCGTTGGGTGCCAGCTTGATGTCTGTCGTCAAATTGCCACTGGCGATGCCGCTGGCAATCGACTTCGCATAGGCTGGTTCGCCGCCAAGCTGGCGCGTAAGACGCCAAATCACCCAGCTACCAATTGCAATGGACATCAGTACCAACAACAATGCAATGGCGATCACCCAGATCAAAGACGTGTTGTAGATCTCTTCGGTGTGCAGCATGGTGGCCTCAGCCGACTTACCGCGTTGCGCAACCAAGCTATCCACAACCTTTTCAACCTTGCGGGTTTCGTTGACCAGGCCCGCATCTTCGGATGCAACGTCAGGACTCATCTCCATGTAAGACAGGGGTTGTTCCTTGACCAACTTGATGTATTCACGCAGGCGCTTGGACCATTTTGCGATAGCCTCAACCAACTGCTTGGTCGTTGCAACTGCTTCTTCGCTGGTCGCCAAGCCCTGAATGGTCTCGATCTTCTTACCCACTTCCGTCAAACTGCCCTCGATGTCCTTGGCGAGTCCGTCGCGCTCAGCGGCGGTACTGGCCGTCAACAGTTGGCTCTCAGCACGGCTGGCACGCAAAACATTGCTGCGCACCTGTTCAGCGGCTTGTCCTGCCGTGTATTCCTTCTCATAAATCACCCTGGTAGACGCATTCAGCCGCCCCATCTGAAAGAGGGAAAACACGCCAATTACCAAGGCACCGGCTACCACGACAGCAAAGGCCAACCGCAAACTAGCGCGCACCGACATGCCGTCGGCAGCAGATCCGGCCGGCTTAAGCATGCGCTCACGCACTGTTTGGGCCATCCCGCCCAGGGCCTTGAATGCAGAATTTTTGGGAGGAAGCCGAACTTCAACAATCGAATCGGACAATGCGGGTTGCGAACTCTCGGCTGGATCGAATTCCATCATGCGATTCCTCAAAAGGGGCAGTGCAAAAGCGTCAGGATAGCCGGGTTTTACGCACGCGTTCCCATTTTTTCGCCCATACGAATGGCACGTGCTGGTCCCCACTGGGGATTAAACGTCAAAGGGCCGTGCGGAAACAGCAGCACCACGGTAGAACCGAGCAAAAATCGCCCCATTTCAGCGCCTTGGTCCAAGACCACCGCGCCGTCCGCATAGTGGCGTTCCCACATCTTGCCGGGCCGCGGAGGATTGATCTGGCCATGCCATACGGTGGCCATGCTGCCGACGATGGTGGCACCCACTAGTACCTGTATAAATGGGCCTTGGGCCGAGTCGAACACGCAGACCAAGCGTTCGTTGCGGGCAAACAAACCCGGCACCCCACGCGCGGTGGTGGGGTTGACTGAAAACAGATCGCCCGGCACGTAAACCATACGCCGTAACACACCGTTGCACGGCATGTGGATGCGGTGGTAGTCTTTGGGGCTCAGGTACAGCGTAGCAAAATGCCCGCCCTCAAACTCAGCAGCCAGCGCTGCATCGCCGCCAACCAACGCAGTGGTGGAATAGCTGTGGCCTTTGGCCTGAAATATCTGGTCTTTATTGATGGGTCCAAACTGACTGATGGCACCATCCACTGGACAAATCAGATCGGCGTGCGCCAGCGGACGCGCGCCGTCTTTCAGGGGCCGGGTAAAAAAATCGTTGAAGGTGGCATATCCTGCAACATCGGGATTCGCTGCTTCGGCCATATTGACGTGGTAACGCTTGACGAACCAACGGATCACCGACGTAGTCAAATTTCCGGCACGGGCACCAGCCAGTTTGCCCGCCAACGCAGTGATCGCTTGTTTAGGGATGAGGTACTGCGGTAATACCGCCAGGGTGTCGGACACGGCAGTTCCTCCAAAAAGTGTGTGAGCCCCGCAGACAGGACGAATGGGGCCGGATTATAGTGATGCATGTCCGCCGCCCGCATCCCCCCTATTCAGTGTCTGCTGACCTTCGAGGCTCTAGCCCGCCTGCGCAGCGTGACGCAGGCCGCCGAAGAACAGTGCGTAACCCCCAGCGCGGTGAGTCACCGGGTACGCCAGTTGGAGCAGATCATTGGCACCAAACTGTTTGGTCGTGCCGACTTTTCGTTAACGACCGAGGGCAGCGAATACCTGGCCCATGTGCGCGAAGGACTCAACAGCTTGCAGAAATTCCCCAGCTCGGCCGCTGCACCGGGTAAGCGCAAGTTGCGTTTGGCCGTGACGCCCACTTTTGCCCGTTCCATCGTGATCCCCCGCCTGCGTCAGTTCACCGAGGCCTACCCCGAGATCGACTTGACGCTACAAGTGTCCATTCCTTTGCTTGACGTGGTGGCCGAAGACGCAGATCTGGTGGTTCGCTTCGGTCCAGGTCGCTATGCAGACATGGAATATGTCTGCCTGTCGAAGGACGAAGTCACGCCACTGGCATCCCCTGCGTTTGTGCGTGAGCACGGGCCTTTTGACACAGCCCAAGACATTGAGGGCGTGCAGTTGCTGCGCAGCCCGCTGGAGCCCTGGCGCACTTGGTTTGCAGCCCAGGGGTTGGACTGGCCAGAGTCGGTGGAAGGATCTCAGTTCAATGACATTGGTTTGATGTGT
>JBDTAG010000480.1:0-17123 GCA_039924745.1 Rhodoferax sp. | reverse complement strand
TTGAGTCCGTCGACGGTAGGGTCGGTGTACAGCAGAGCATTGCGGTTGCCTTGCTTGATACCGTTGTACTTGAACTCACGTTCCGCGTAGATCGGGTAATAGTCAGCGCTATCGCGGATGATTGCGCGCGCCAAGATGGCGAGGTCCAGCGCAGACGACTTGTGCGCTGGATCGGGCAGGCCCGTGGGGTTCACAAAATGCGTGTGCGTCATACCCAGGCGCAAGGCTTCGGCGTTCATCAGCTTGGCAAAGCCTTCTTCGGAGCCAGCCATGTGCTCAGCGATAGCCTTGGACGCGTCGTTGCCCGACTGAATGACGATGCCACGCAGCAGGTCAATCACCGTGGCCTGGCTGTTCAGCGGCAGATACATGCAGGACTCGGTGCTCGAACCCCGGCACCAGGCGTTCTGACTGACCGAGACCAGATCGGTTTGTTTGAGTTTGCCGGAGCGCAGCGACTGCTCGACCATGAAGCTGGTCATCATCTTGGTCAGCGATGCTGGCGGTAGCTGTTCGTCAGCGTTGGCGGAGGCGAGCACTTCGCCGGAGTCGAAGTCCATCAGCAACCATGCCTTGGCAGGCAATGCCGGCGGGTTACTTGCCAAAGTGGTTTGAGCAGCAAGTGGTGGCAAGGCGTTCACGGCGGGCGTGGCGCCTGCAGTCTTCTTGTGCGCCACGGGTTTTTTCGTATGGTGTCCAGCCGCGAAGGCCGCAGAGCTTGGGACGAGCGCGCACGCGGCGATTGCGAAGGCGAGAGGGAGGATGGAGGAAGTTTTGGTTTGCATGTTGTTTTCGAGGAGAGCGTAGATTATCGTGGGTGTCGCACTAAGCCATATCCAGCAAGGGTTGCATCACCATGACAACCCCTATGGCGATGCGCGCGGAGTCTTTGTTGACCTTTTGACCGTTTATCAGGGCAATTGCGCGTCGCCCATCCGCCCGGTAATAACCCCCGCACGGTTAGCGAGATACCCGGAGTTCGGAACTTTTTCGTAATAGCGCGGACGCGGCAACATCACCGCCAGCCGCGCCGACTCATATGCACTGAGCTGCGACGCAGACTTGTGAAAGTAGCGTTGCGCAGCGGCTTCAGCGCCGAATACACCTTCACCCCATTCGACACTGTTGAGGTAAATTTCCAGAATGCGCTGCTTACTCAGCAAATGCTCCAGAAGCATGGTCAATACCAGCTCCTGGCCTTTACGCACAAGTGTGCGCTCACCCGACAAAAACAGGTTTTTGGCTAACTGCTGTGTGATGGTGGAGCCACCTACAATCTTGACCGGCTTGGGGGCGGTTGCAAGCTTTGAGTGGTTGGTGTTGAGCTTGGGTGGCGCTTGTTTGGCGGCACGCTGTTCGGCCTTGGCGTTCTTTTCCCAAGCCTTCTCAAGCGCATCCCAATCGACACCATCATGGTTGGCGAAGCTATCATCTTCAGATGCAATCACTGCGCGCTTGAGATTGTCAGAAATGTCGCTGTAGGACACCCATTGCTGGTGCCATCGCAGGCCACCCTTTTCTTGGGCTAGGCGCCAGGCCTCTGAACGTTGAAAACTGGTGGATTGTGGCGCCACGACCGCCATGACCGCAATGCGCGCCACAAAATACAGTTGCAAGACCAGCAGAGCGACCAGTATCAGGACCAGCCAACGCGCAATGTTTTTCATTTTTGCGTGGAAATGGACGCTTCCAGTGTTTCATCGCGCGTGAACTTGAAGCGCGATACCACCAAAATCTGGTCCGCTTGGCGGCGCATGGCAGGGCTGAAGTTGCCAAATGGCCCAGCCGATCTGGCAATGGCGGCAGCCTGACGGTCCAATGTGCGGTTGCCCGATGTTTCGACGATCTCAGTGTCCAACACGTGCCCGTTGTGGTTGACGGTCACGATCATCGTCAGCTCGCCATACAATTTTTTGCCTCCAAACTGAGGAAAATTCTCGGTGCCCTTGTTTTCAATTGCGTGGCGCAGCGCGTCATAGTAGACCGCATAGACTTCTTCGCGCGCGGCGGGGCTGATGTAGCGCTTCTTGGGCCTTGCGTTTTCCTGGTTGATACGGCGTTCGATTTCCGCCAGGATCTTGACCAACTGGCGGCGCTTGTCTTCGCGCTCCATTTGCTCGGTCTTGGTCGCTGCTTGGTTGGGGTCGGGTGGAGGCATTGCGGCAAGCTCTCGTTTGAGCTGTGCCAACAGTAGCGTCTGTTGCTCCTGCATATTTTGCAGCTTGCGCGCTGTTTCTTCTTCAGAAGAATCACCAAAATCGGTCAGCGCAGAAGGCGGCAGCGGGCTGGTCGCGCGGCCTTTTTCGGCGTCCCCACCACCGGCCAACGAGGTCTGGGCTATGGCCTTTGCCTTGTCAGGCTTCTCGTTGGTCTTGGCGTTGACCAAGATCACCTCCAGGGGCATGTCTTCGAACACCCGGTTGAAGGCCTCTGGGTCAACAAAACGCACCGTCAATAGCACGGCATGCACTGCAACGGATGCAATGAGCGCGATTTGGAGGGTGCTAAGAGACCGAAGGTTCACGGAACAGGATTATCCACGGCTGCGTCGGCCGTTTCGGCCGGCTCGCTGACATCGACGGCAATCGCAATCGGACCAGAGACTTCGTCGTCATCACCGTCGTCGCTGGTTTCATCGGTAGGCACGTCGGTCGTCGGTGCATCGAGACGCTCCACGACGGTCCCGCTGATGTCCAGCGTGATCAAGTCCATCTCCCCCAGTTTGACGCGAACCCGTGCGCCGCGCGGCAGGCTTTGCCCACCCATGACAGGTAACACCAGAGGAAGCGTGTCGGCGCGCACCATGTTGTCCTTGAAGACGCTGGCTTCGAGTTCTGTGATCCCGTTTTGCTGCAGGTATTTCAGTGTCCAGAACCGCTCTATAGCGCCCTGGAAGCCGTTGTAAGCGCTGTAGGCTTCGTCAAAGCTGGAGATGATGGAAAAGAGGCTTGCGTCTTTAGGCTTGAAGGGTGCGACCAGGGCCGCCGCTTTGCCATGTTGTACGCAGGCGATGATTTGCCACTGGTTGACCAAGTCAACATAGCGGCGCAGTGGTGAGCTGCTCCAAGCATAGCTTTTGACGCCAATGCCTGCGTGCGGCTGGGCTTTGGTGCCCATACGCACCTTCACGCCCGGCGCAAGCGACGCCTGGCTGCGGTAGATACCGGGCACGCCGAGTTCAGCCATCCAACTGCCCCACGTGCTGTTGGCCAGGATCATCGCCTCTGCCACGATCAAGTCCAGCGGCGCGCCACGTTGGCGGGTGCTGATGTGCACGGTTTCGTCGCCCCGTGGTTCATCGCCTACTTTGCCGTCGAGTCGGAAGTTGTAATCCGGCCGGTTAAAAGTTTCAGGTTTGCCGCGTACGATTTCTCGTTTGGCTTTCAGGTCTTTTGCCAGTCGGTACAAAAATGATAGCTGCTCACGCAATGACGGCAAGGGCTGCGGTTCATTTTCATGGTTAAAGCTTGGATCCAGCAACCAAGGCTCTGTGACCACAGCGTCGAGCTTGTCATGGCGCAGGTTATGGGCTATCGGTACGCGTTCGATTTTGGATTCATGGCCTCTGATTTCCAGCGTGGCCTCATCCAGCGTCACATACAGCGACAAAGCCGGGCAGTCGCGTCCAGCCTGTAGGGTATATGTTTGAACCAGCGCATCCGGCAGCATCGTGACCTTGTGGCCTGGCATGTAGACCGTCGATAAGCGGGCGCGGCCGAGCTGGTCGACCGCATCACCGGGCTGTATGGCCAAGCCTGGCGCTGCAATGTGAATACCCAGCGTAACCGTGCCACTACCCAGACCTTGCACTGACAGCGCGTCATCGATCTCGGTCGTTGCCGAGTCATCAATCGAGAATGCTTGTACAGCCGCCAATGGCAGTTTTTTGTCGTCTACTTCAGGTGCGGCGAGTGCAGGAAAACCTGTGCCTTTAGGGAAGTTTTCCAGCAGGAAACGTTTCCAATGGAATTGGAAGGGAGATGCAATAGCCCCGGACTTTTGCAGCAACTCCAGCGGCGCGGTTTGGGTGGCGCGGGATGCTTCGACCACGGCCTTGTATTCCGGCGCATTCTTGTCGGGCTTGAACAGAATCTTGTAAAGCTGCTCTCGGATCGGCAACGGGCACTGCCCTTCGCCCAATTCGGTAGCCCATTGGGTGATCTGCAGCGCAATCACTTTCTTCTTCTCGATCGCCGCAAGCGCCTGTGCAATGACCTCAGCAGATGCCTTGCGAAAGCGCCCTTTGCCGGCGCGGCGGAAGTAGTGGGGCGATTCAAACAAGCGAAACAACATCGCTGCCTGCTCGGACAGAGGTGCCTGCGCCGAAAAATAGTCGCGGGCCAGATCGGCAAAGCCGAATTCTTCGTCCGGCGCGAATTCCCACGCCATTTCCAGCTCAATACTTTGACTGGCGGTTTGGGCCGATGCTACAAATTCGGCTGGAGAAGGCTTCTCGAATTTCAGCAGCATATTGGCGGACTTGACCTTGACCCGCTTGCCGCTGTCCAACTCCACCTGTGCTGAAGCATCCGCTTCAGACAGCACCCGACCGGCCATGAATTTTCCGGCTTCTTCAAACAATAAAAACATAGGTCGGCATTGTCCCACGCCGCCAACAGGCGGTTACCAACTTCCCATATTTATGGGAGGCTGCTGTGTGCCATATGGCGATATGCTCAAGGATTGTCAGAGTTAGCGCACCATACGCGCCTCGGCGATCAGGGAGTGCATGCAAGTGTGGCGAGTACTAATTGTTGAAGATGACCCACAAATGCGGTCGTTTTTTGCTGCCAGCGTGGAGCGGTGTGGACAATTGAGTCTGGTGGCTAGCGTGGCCAGCGTGGCGGAGGCCAAGGATTGCCTGGATAACGCTACGCAGTCCGTGGATGTGCTGTTGACCGACCTGGGTTTGCCCGATGGAAGCGGTCTACAGGTCATACGCCATGCGCGTACGAGCCACCCGGATTGCGAAGCGTTGGTTATTTCGATGTTCGGCGATGAAGACAATGTTCTGGCCAGCATTGAGGCCGGTGCTTTGGGTTACATCCACAAGGATGCTGCACCCGACGACATTGCCAATACTATTCTGGAGATGAAGGCGGGCGCGTCACCCATATCGCCGATGATTGCGCGCAGAGTGCTCTCCAAGTACCGGTCTATGCAGACAAATATAGCGCCAGCCCTCGTGGAGGCTGAACAGTTTGCTATAAAAATAGAAGTAAATGATTCTGCAAAGGGCCTGCTCTCTCGCCGCGAACAGGAGGTGCTGGAGCTGGTATCGCGCGGATTCTCTTACGCTGAAATCGCCGATTTGAAGAATCTCAGCGTACACACCATACAAACCCATATCAAGAGCCTATACGGCAAGCTGGAGGTGCATTCCAAGCTGGAAGCAGTTCTGGAGGCTACCCGCATGGGTCTGTTGCCGCGGCAGCCCGTTGCTTCGGCGAGCGTGATGTCCAAGTAAGTCTTCGCAAGCGCTGAGCCTTGGCGCCGACTGCGGGGATAATCGCCCCACTTTATGGCTTCTTTCGTTTTTGATAAACCCTCTATTTGGCGACGCATGGCGCCTTGGCTCCATGGCTTTGACGGCCCGCTGGCATTTGCCGTATTCGTACTGGCCTGCGCGGGTATGTTGACTATGTATTCGGCTGGTTTCAACAACGGGACGCGTTTTGAAGACCACGGCCGCAACATGCTGATTGCGGCCAGCATCATGTTTGTCGTAGCCCAGATACCGCCGCAGCGGTTGATGACTATGGCCGTTCCCCTGTACGCCTTGGGTGTGGCACTGTTGGTGGCGGTGGCGTTATTTGGTATTTCCAAAAAAGGTGGCAAACGCTGGATCAGCGTCGGCGTAACCCAAATCCAGCCGAGCGAAATCCTGAAAATTGCGATGCCGCTGATGTTGTCTTGGTGGTTTCAAAAGCGCGAAGGCCAGTTACGCCCCTTGGATTTTGGTGTTGCTGCAGTATTGCTGGGTGTGCCAGTAGCGTTGGTTATGAAACAGCCTGATCTGGGCACCTCTCTACTGATTTTGGCTACTGGTCTGTCGGTTATTTTCTTTGCCGGTATGAGCTGGAAGCTGGTGATTCCGCCGGTGTTATTGGGCATCATTGGTGTCGGATTGATCGTCGCCTTTGAGCCCTCGCTCTGTGCGGACGGTGTGCGCTGGCCGGTGCTACACGACTACCAACAGCAGCGCATCTGCACTCTGTTGGACCCCACGCGTGACCCGCTGGGTAAAGGCTTTCACATCATCCAGGGCATGATCGCCATAGGCTCAGGCGGTGTCACGGGTGTGGGCTATATGAAGGGTACTCAGACCCATCTGGAATTTATTCCCGAGCACACCACCGACTTTATTTTCGCGGCCTACGCGGAAGAGTTCGGCCTGATAGGCGCTGCGTTTTTGATTGTCGCGTTCATCTTTTTGATCCTTCGGGGTTTGGCCATTGCACTGGATGCGCCGACCCTGTTCTCCCGTCTGCTGGCTGGCAGTGTGACCATGATTTTTTTCACCTATGCCTTTGTGAATATGGGCATGGTAAGCGGCATCCTGCCGGTAGTGGGGGTGCCGTTGCCATTCATTAGCTATGGCGGAACAGCCATGGTGACGTTGGGGCTGGCAGTCGGTATATTGATGTCGATTTCCAACTCCAAACGACTGGTGCAGTCTTAAAGCTTCACGCTTTGGGCGGGAATGCGGCTGCCCGAACCGCCAAAACGGCGCAGGCGCCTAGAATCGACGCATGATTGCACGCGAACCTACCATCGAACGCTTGGCCATAGCCCAGCGCCTATTGCTCACCCCGTTTGGCTTGGACGAATCGCATTTGTCCAAAGCCCTGAACGAAATTAAGGCACACAAGGTCGACGAGGCCGATCTTTACTTCCAATACACCCGGTCTGAAGGCTGGAGCCTGGAGGAGGGAATTGTTAAAACGGGTTCCTTCAGCATCGACCAAGGCGTGGGCGTGCGGGCGGTCAGTGGTGAGAAGACTGCCTTTGCCTATTCTGACGATATTTCCGAAGCCAGCCTGTTGGACGCTGCCCGCACCGTGCGCACTATATCCAGCGCGGCCCAAACCAAACGTGCCAAGGTAGCCACCTCAAAAATTGCGAAATCGCGTTCGTTGTACACCGGGCATGACCCTATCTCCACGCTCGACAGTGCGGACAAGGTTGCCCTGTTAGGAAAGGTCGAAAAACTTGCACGCGCCAAAGACCCGCGCGTGGCACAGGTGATGGCCGGTTTAGCCAGTGAGTACGACGTGGTCATGGTGGCCCGTGCGGACGGAACACTGGCCGCTGACGTGCGCCCATTGGTGCGCTTATCGGTCACGGTGATTGCTGAACAAAAAGGCAGGCGTGAAGTGGGCTCAGCTGGCGGTGGAGGACGGTTTGGACTGGCTTACTTTGATGACGCCCAAATTGAAAAATACGTGAACGAGGCCGTGCATGCTGCCCTTACCAATTTAGACGCTCGCCCGGCGCCAGCCGGGGAAATGACCGTGGTGTTAGGCCCCGGTTGGCCCGGCATTCTGTTGCATGAAGCTATTGGCCATGGTTTGGAAGGCGACTTCAACCGCAAAGGCTCCAGCGCGTTTAGCGGGCGTATTGGCCAGCGGGTGGCAGCCAAGGGTGTGACCGTACTTGACGATGGAACGATTGCAGACCGACGCGGTTCCCTGAATGTCGATGATGAAGGCAACACCAGCCAGCGCACCGTGCTGATCGAAGACGGAATTCTGAAAGGCTACATCCAGGATTCCATGAATGCGCGCCTGATGGGCGTAGCCCCTACGGGCAACGGCCGTCGCGAGAGCTATGCCCATGTGCCGATGCCCCGCATGACCAATACCTACATGTTGGGTGGCGACAAAGATCCGCAAGAAATCGTCAAGAGCATCAAAAAGGGCCTATACGCCACCAATTTCGGTGGCGGGCAGGTGGACATTACTTCGGGCAAATTTGTGTTTTCTGCCAGCGAAGCGTACTGGGTGGAAAACGGCAAGATTCTGTACCCCGTCAAAGGTGCAACCATTGTGGGCAGCGGACCAGAATGCCTCAAACGGGTCAGCATGATCGGCAACGACATGGCGCTTGATAGCGGCGTCGGTACCTGCGGCAAGGAAGGGCAAAGCGTTCCCGTAGGTGTCGGTCAGCCCACCTTGCGCATCGACGGATTGACGGTGGGCGGAACGGCTTGACAAGTTGAGGGCAGGCGTGTGAGCATGGCGCCTGACCCTATGAGTACCGACCGACCCATTTCTTCTACACCGGCGCAAAAAAACGGCGACTCGGTCGCGTCATCTTCTCCGCACAGCCTGCATCCATCGGCCAGGACGTCGCAGCAGTCGGCCTCTCAGTCGCACAGTTTCCAGTCTTTTGGCGAATACAGCCAGTTCCTGCGCTCGGCGGTGGCGGATGAGGAGTCACTGCAAGTAGGGGAAAGCCTGCAGGTGTTGGCTGTACAGATAGAGGCCACGCTTGCCATGCTGCAGCAACGGAGTGCCGATTTGCGGCCTTTGTCTTTGGCGCTCATCAATCTGGTGGGTGATTTGCGGACACACCGTGCCCTGTTGCTGGGCTTGGGCGCAGACTGGCACAGCAATTATGAATTCGACTCCCACTTTGCTGCGCTGAACCATCTTCGTATTCTGGTAACGCAATGGGCGATGGAGGCCGCCCCGCCGCACAACAGTGCACCGGCGTTGGCCGACTTTGATCTTGCGGCGTGGCGCGTGCTGGGCGCTGGTTCTTTGCTGCTTGATGTTTACGAACAAGCGCGACTGGCATCTGCAGACATATCAGACGAACAGAGAGCACCGCTTTCTGTGTGGAGCCGCTGGAACGCATGGTGGAAGCGTCGCCAGATCAAACGCACGGTTGTGCGCAAAGAGGGGCGGCGGGGGCGTCGCAAGTCCGACTAAGCACCTTCAAGCAACTGTGCTACATTCATTGCCATGCATTTCGGTCGCTTTTTCTTTAGCTACTTTTGGTTCTCAAGCGCTTATGGCGGTAGAGAGATCTGAACGTACCTGAACACCAGACGTCCTAAATCCTCACTAAACCGCCGGCCTCCGGCGGTTTTTTTTTGCCCTGTCACTTTATTCAATGTTCGAATCGTCAACTTTAGGAGCTACATCATGACTGCAAACGCCGCTTCAACATCCGATGCCTGGTATCCGCATACACCCCAGCAGACCGACCGCACCAGCCAGACCGATGACGAACGCATCAAGGACATTACCGTGTTGCCTCCTCCTGAACATTTGATCCGTTTTTTCCCTATTCAGGGAACTGCGGTCGAACAATTGATAACGCTCACCCGCCAACGCATCCATAACATCATGGTCGGCAAGGACGATCGTATGTTGGTGGTGATCGGGCCCTGCTCCATCCACGACCCTGCTGCTGCTTTGGAATATGCCCGTCGCCTCAAAGACCAGCGCGAAAAGTACAAGGATACGTTAGAGATTGTGATGCGCGTGTATTTCGAGAAGCCGCGCACCACGGTTGGCTGGAAAGGTTTGATCAACGACCCGTACTTGGATGAGAGCTTCCGCATCGACGAAGGCCTGCGTATTGCGCGCCAATTGCTGATCGAAATCAACCGTCTCGGTTTGCCTGCAGGAAGCGAATTTTTGGACGTCATATCGCCCCAATATCTGGGTGACCTGATCGCCTGGGGCGCCATTGGCGCGCGTACGACCGAGAGCCAGGTGCACCGTGAATTGGCGTCCGGCTTGTCGGCGCCGATTGGATTCAAGAACGGGACCGATGGCAATATCAAGATTGCGACCGACGCCATCCAGGCTGCAGCTGGTGGGCACCATTTCTTATCTGTCCACAAAAACGGGCAGGTCGCGATTGTGCAAACCAATGGCAATCGGGATTGCCATGTGATTTTGCGCGGGGGCAAAACGCCCAATTACGATGCGGTGAGCGTAGCCGCCGCCTGCAAGGAGCTGGAAAAAGCCCATTTACCAGCCTCGCTGATGGTGGACTGTAGTCACGCCAACAGCAGCAAACAGCACGAAAAGCAGGTGGATGTGGCACGAGATATTGCCAAGCAGACAGCTTCGGGATCGCGCAGCGTCTTTGGTGTGATGGTGGAGAGCCACCTCAACGCCGGCGCCCAGAAGTTCACGCCCGGAATGGACGACGCTACTGCATTGGATTACGGAAAGAGCATTACCGACGCCTGCTTGGGTTGGGATGATTCGTTGCAGGCGCTGGAGATTCTATCCACCGCTGTGATGTCGCGCCGCACCATTTCAGCAAAGTGAGCATGAACTTCACGCGTTAGCCTTTTGCTGCATTCACCATGGATTGGAGCCAGGCTTCTGCCTGTTTCAGTTCTGTGAATGCCTTGAAGGGGCGGTTGATGGACGCGTAAATTTTGGCGAAATGCGCCGTCATCAGGCGTCCACCTTCAATCTCGGGGGCAATGACAAAGGCCGTCGCAACAGGCTCTAAGGAAGATGGTTTTGGGCGTTGCATCAATTCGGTGTAACGCTCTACACCGTCCGGCGTACTCATGGCACTGTTGCGCAACGTGACGACACTGCCCCAAGGACCTGAGATCGTCAAAGTATTCAGAAATTCTGTCTGGGCCACTGCCAGCAGATCAAACACTTCTTCATTGAAGGGCCCAGTGGCATCGTAATGCAGCATATCGTCCTGCATCCACATGTCAATGCGCCCATGGGCCTTGAACCGCGTTTCTGCGATCAGGCTGGTGCTTCCCATCAGAGGCTTGTTGTTTTGCAAAAAAGGGCTCCAGGTTCAGTAAGGAGAAGGCAATCGCCTTTATCTTACTGCCTGAGGCCCGACTGCTATCTTACAAGTCGATAGTCGACCTTTGTGAGTGCCGGCTATTTCCCTGATACCGATGCTTACTGCGAGTTGATGCTGACGCCGCCTTGGCCAATCGCCACGTATTGCGACAATTTACTGAGCACAGCGTACAGGTCTGCTATTGTTCCGCTGGCGCGATTGGTCCAATTGACCCCATCTGGGCTTGTGATTACCGCGCCACCAGTGCCGGTTGCCAGGAATTGGCTACTGGTCGCGCTGAGCGCTAGCAGGTTTGCACTGGTTCCAGAGCTTTGGGTTGCCCAGGTCACGCCGTTGTCTGAACTGCGCAAGATAGTGCCACTATTGCCACCTGCGATCCTCACATCGCCACCAACAGCTTGCTGTACGGTCACGGCACGCAAATCAACCGTGGTACCAGATGCCACTGAGGCCCAAGTGGTGCCGTCTGCGCTGGTCAGCAGTGTTCCAGCGGCGCCCACTGCAGTCCAAATACCGTTGGTGGAGGAATAGGTGATGCCGTACAAGTTGTTGGAGGTGGGCGACGTTAAAGCGGTCCACAAAGCACCATCCAATGACGACAAAATGGTACCGCCATCGCCGACCACAATGTCCCTTGTCCCACTGCTTGCAATGGCATTGAGATTGGCGGTCGTGCCAGTGGAGGAAGCCGTCCAGGTCGCCATGTCCGTACTGTAGGTGGCACTTCCATTTGCGCCAATGACGACAAATTTGCCAAATGTGTAGAGTGTTGCGTTGAGGGTGGTAGCGGCAGGTGCAGGCAGGCCGGACCAAGTGCGGCCATCCGTGCTTCGATAGGCGCTGCCGGTGTCTCCGACTGCAAAATAGTAGCTTATTGAGTCGGCAGTACTAGTCCCATACGTGAGGTTGCGGATAGTGTTGCTACCCAGCGATCCACCAATACTCCACGTGCCGCCTGCTGGTCGTGGCAGGGCAGATACAGAAGGACTGCCGGGGCCGCCGGGGCCATCGCCATTGCGGCCGTTGACCGTGAACGAATAGGTGTATCCATTGGTCAGGCCCGTCACCACGTACGGAGAGGTAACGTTGAGCAGCGCAACGCTACCCGGCACATTAATCCAGTCAGCGGAACTGATGCTGGCAGCTGGTGCATAGAACAGCCAATATCTCACCCCTGGAACTGACGCCCAGGTAACTGTCGCCGTACCATCCCCCGCTGTTACGGTGATACCACCAGCAGGTGGTGGCGCCGAACTGCCTCCGCCGCCACAGGCAGAAACCAGCACAGCAACCATAAGAGCGGCAAGTGCCTGGCGCAAGGAAGAAAGAAACATGAAACACCACCTAGAAGAAGTAGACCGCTGATTTTACAAGTGCTGGGCGTCGGACGGTTCAGGCCCACAATTCTTTACCTGTTGTGCGTCGTAACATCGCAATTGAAGGCGCCTCGTTTTAACTAAATATCACGCTAGCCCTCGTCAGTTGTATATATATTGCTATTTATTTTGTAGCGTTTCAATCAGTTTTTTGTGTATCCCGCCAAAGCCACCATTGCTCATGCAGACAATATGGTCGCCGGGTTGCACCTGCGCTAGCACCTGGGCGATGACTGCGTCCACCGTGCCGCCCACCATGGCACGCGTACCCATGCTGGTCAAGGCCTCTTCTGCGTCCCAGTCCAGACCACCTGCATGGCAAAAGGCCAGATCGGCCTCTTCCAGGCTCCACGGCAATTGGGATTTGACGGCTCCGAGCTTCATGGTATTGCTGCGCGGCTCGAATACGGCCAGTATGCGTGCCGAGCCCACTTGTCGGCGCAGGCCATTGATGGTGGTGTGTATCGCTGTAGGGTGGTGGGCAAAGTCGTCGTAAATAGTGACTTTAGCGGCGTCTGTTCCAATAGTTGTGGGGCCATTCCAGGCTACGCGGGCACGCACTTCCATGCGGCGTTTGACATTCTGAAAATTTCCCAAAGCCTGCGCTGCTGCCCTCGGCGCCACGTCCACATGTTCAGCAGCGGCAATTGCGGCCAGCGCATTGAGCTGGTTGTGTACGCCACTGAGGGACCATTGCACGCGGGCAACCGTTTTTCCCGCTTGTAAAACATCGAAAGCATGGGGTTCACCCACTGCACTGAAGTCGCAGACCGCACTGCCAAAAGTTCGTAGCTCGCTCCAGCAACCCTGATGCAGCACGCGGGTCAGGCTTTCCTCCAAACCGTTGGCCACGATACGTCCCGAACTTGGGACCGTGCGCACTAAATGGTGGAACTGGCGTTCGATGGCAGCCAAGTTATCAAAGATATCGGCGTGGTCAAATTCGAGGTTGTTCAGCACGGCGGTGCGCGGGCGGTAATGTACGAACTTGCTGCGCTTGTCAAAGAAGGCGGTGTCGTATTCG
Organism: Rhodoferax sp.; assembly: GCA_039924745.1. Lineage (GTDB taxonomy): Bacteria > Pseudomonadota > Gammaproteobacteria > Burkholderiales > Burkholderiaceae_C > Allorhodoferax. The sequence continues at coordinate 3,917 of JBDTAG010000480.1, read as the reverse complement.
TCCGCTTCGATAACGAAGAGCGGCAGGTGGGTCGGCAGCGGGGCGTCCCCAGCCCGCTTTATGGGACCTTCCTTTACCTGCGCAGAACCCAATGCGGGCCCGCCACCCAGTCGCGCGGACACGCCGAAATTCAGCGGCACTCCGCCGATCAAAAAACCGGGCCGCAAGCCAGCGCTTTCCAGAATCCAAGTCAGCATCGCTGTAGTCGTGGTCTTGCCGTGGGTGCCTGCGACCGCCAGTACATGGCGACCCTGCAAAACGTGTTCGGCCAGCCATTGAGGGCCGCTGGTGTAGTTCACCCCCGCGTCCAGAATGGCTTCCATTAACGGATAGCGCGGTGTGCCGTCGGCCAAGCGTGCCCGACTGACCACGTTACCAATGACAAACATATCGGGTTGGAGTGCCATCTGATCAGTGCCATAGCCTTCGATCAGCTCGATGCCTAATGCGCGCAATTGGTCGCTCATGGGTGGGTAGACACCCGTGTCGCAACCGGTGACCCGGTGGCCCGCCTCGCGCGCCAATGCGGCCAAGCCGCCCATGAAGGTTCCGCAAATGCCCAAAATGTGAATATGCATGTGACTATTCTATCGGGATGGCTTTGGGTGTTTTGAACCGCTAGCCCTCGTGCATGCTCCATATATCGCTATCAAAAATGCAGCGAATTTGGTGAAATTCATCCCCCGCCTCTTGGTAGCAAAATACAGCCATGGATGCATTGAAAGATGAATTGGCTGCCGTTGCTGCCCGCATGGTCGTAGAAGAGGGGCTGGAATATGGCGCCGCAAAACGCCGCGCTGTCAAACAAATGGGCCTGCCGCCGCGTACTGCTTTGCCTGACAACGCGCAGTTGGACTTGGCCGTGGAAGAATATATTTCCATTTTTTGCGCCGATACGCAGCCGGGCGAGTTGCGTGCATTGCGTGTACTGGCGCTGGAATGGATGGAGCGTGTTGAGCGCTTTCGTCCCCACATAGCTGGAGCGGTGTGGCATGGTATGGCAACGCGCCGTTCTGACATTTACCTGCAATTGTTTTGTGATGACTCCAAATCGGCTGAAATCGGACTGATTGATATGAAGGTGCGCTATGAACCGCGTACGGTGACAGGTTTTCAGGGTGAATTGGTAGACGCACTCAGTGTGCAGGCCTACAGCGCTGAGCTGGCAGAGTATGTGGGCGTGCACCTTCTGGTCTATGACTTTGACGACCTGCGCGGTGCTCTGCGTGCCGACTCGCGCGGAAGGCGACCTCGGGGAGACTCGGCAGCTTTGCGCAGTTTGTTGCATGATGTCGTTCCATGACGTCCTCTCAATCTGACCTCGATAGCGCTACGAGCGCATCTCCATCGCGCAATCGGCGCTTGCTTTTGGGTGCAACCGCTGCCAGTGCTGCGCTGTTGGGGGTAGGCGCAGCTTGGTTACACCGCCCAGTGTTGGAGGTGGTCCCGACCTCAGAGCCGACCGAAGGATTTTGGGGTATGCAGTACGACACTCCGCAGGGAGAAAAATTGGCGATGCACGCTTTCCAAGGACGGCCTTTGCTGCTTAATTTTTGGGCAACATGGTGCGCGCCGTGCGTGGAAGAATTGCCACTAATCAACGACTTCTATCGTCAAAATAAGTCAAATGGTTGGCAAACGCTGGGTTTGGCAATTGATAAGCTTGCGCCAGTGCAGTCGTTTCTCAAGAAAACACCTTTGGATTTTCCGGTGGGAATGGCCGGCTTGGCGGGCACCGATTTGGTCCGCCGCTTGGGTAACTCTGCGGGCGGCCTGCCTTTTTCGGTCTTATTTGGTGCCAATGGGTCTGTGCTCCACCGCAAGATGGGGCGATTGCAACCTGAAGATCTGACCAAAATGCTTAGTCTAAAATAATGCACACACACGCATTTCTGGTGTACTTTTAGGCGTTTTCGACGCACTGGATAAGCAGCTAATCCTTGTATTTTGCGAGGCGTTGTCTGCGGATAAAAAGATTTATCGACAAATCAGACATTTTTGCTGTAAATTCGCCCCCTACTGAATAACGGTTGTTGGAGAAGACATGGATTTACGCAAACTTAAAACACTGATCGACCTGGTATCGGATTCCAATGTGTCGGAACTCGAAATCACTGAAGCAGAAGGCAAGGTAAGAATCGTGAAGGGCGGCGGTGCTGTAGTTCACAGCTATGCGCAAGCCCCCGTTTATGCTCAAAACCAGATGCCTCAGGGCGCTGGCCCGGCGCCAGTGGTAGTACCTGCTGCGGTGGAGGTTGCGCCAGGGCATACGGTTAAATCCCCCATGGTAGGTACTTTTTACCGTTCGTCTTCACCCGGTGCCAAAGCCTATGTGGAAGTGGGCTCCGTAGTTAAAGAAGGCGAGACGGTGTGCATCGTCGAGGCCATGAAGATCCTTAATGAGATCGAGGCTGACAAGTCCGGTACCATTACCCGCGTTTTGTGCGACAACGGGCAGGCGGTTGAATATGGCCAACCTTTGTTCATCATCGAATAAGCAGGGCGCCCGATATTCCCATGTTTAAAAAAATCCTGATCGCCAACCGTGGCGAGATTGCTTTGCGAATCCAGCGCGCATGCCGCGAATTGGACATCAAGGCGGTAATGGTCTATTCCGAGGCAGACCGTGATGCGAAGTACGTCAAGTTAGCGGATGAGGCCGTCTGTATTGGACCCGCATCATCGGCACTGAGCTATCTGAATGTGCCCGCGATTATTTCTGCTGCCGAAGTGACCGATGCAGAGGCAATTCATCCCGGCTATGGCTTCTTGAGCGAGAACGCAGATTTTGCCGAGCGCGTGGAAAAGAGTGGTTTCCAGTTCATAGGGCCCACGCCGGAGTCCATTCGCATCATGGGCGACAAAGTCTCGGCCAAGCAAGCCATGATTCGGGCTGGCGTGCCCTGCGTCCCGGGGTCTGAAGGTGAATTGCCCGATGATCCCGCGATGATTCGGCGGATCGCCAAGGCCGTGGGCTACCCGGTCATCATCAAAGCGGCAGGCGGCGGCGGCGGGCGCGGCATGCGCGTGGTTCATACTGAAGCGGCTCTGATCAATGCAGTTGCCATGACCAAGGCAGAAGCTGGAGCCGCATTTAACAATCCAGCGGTCTATATGGAGAAATTTCTCCAAAATCCACGCCACATTGAGATTCAGATCCTGGCCGACAAGCATAAGAATGCGGTCTACTTGGGGGAGCGTGATTGCTCCATGCAGCGTCGCCATCAAAAAATTCTGGAAGAGGCGCCTGCACCTGGTATCAACCGGAAGTTGATCGAGCGTGTGGGTGAGCGTTGCGTGAATGCGTGCAAAAAAATTGGGTACCGCGGTGCAGGAACTTTTGAATTCCTTTATGAAGACGGAGAGTTTTATTTCATTGAAATGAACACCCGCGTTCAGGTTGAGCATCCGGTGACGGAAATGATCACGGGCATCGATATCGTACGTACCCAGATCATGGTGGCGGCTGGTGAAAAACTGCCTTTCACCCAGCGCCAGATTGAAATTCGAGGTCATGCGATCGAATGCCGGGTCAACGCTGAAGATCCCTACAAATTCACTCCTTCGCCCGGTCGTATTACGACTTGGCACGCACCTGGAGGACCTGGCGTTCGTGTCGATACGCACATTTACACGAATTACTTCGTACCTCCTAATTACGACTCTATGGTTGGCAAGATCATTGTCCATGGAGACACCCGGGAGCAAGCCATGGCACGGATGCGCACCGCTTTGGCTGAGACCGTGATTGAAGGTATCAACACCAATATTCCACTTCACCGTGAATTACTGGTAGACGCCAAATTCATGGATGGCGGTACCAATATCCACTACCTTGAGCAGTGGCTGGACCAACGTAAGCGTTGAGCGGTATGGCCATGTTTGAACTCAGTCTGATGTGTCCAGAAGACCAAGTG
>JBDTAG010000479.1:0-8372 GCA_039924745.1 Rhodoferax sp. | reverse complement strand
CCCCTGTTCAAAGACGTTCGGGTTCGCAAAGCCTTGTCGATGGTGCTTGACCGCGACATCCTGTCTGAGCGGGTGACCGCAGACGGCCAGGTGCCTGCCTATGGCGTCACCGTCGAAGGTGTTGCCGGTGCCGACACCACCACCTACGACTGGGCCAGCTGGCCCATGGACAAACGCGTGGCTGAGGCCAAAAAACTGCTCCAGGCAGCAGGCGTGGCACCCGGCACCAAGCTGAAGTTCGCTTACAACACCAGCGATTACCACAAGAAGATGGCCGTATTCGTGGCCTCTGAATGGAAAACCAAGCTGGGCATCATCATGGAAACCGAAGCTATGGAGTTCAAGGTTTTGGCCAAGCGGCGCCACGATGGTGCGTTCCAGATTGCGCGCAACGGCTGGTTGGCAGACTACAACGATGCCACCACTTTCTTGGCTCTGGTCCGCTGTGATTCAGACCAGAACACCAACTTCCATTGCAACCGTGAAGCCGAAGCCTTGATTCAAAAAGGCGACCAGTTGACGGACGCAGCCAAGCGCAAGACGTTGTTGACCCAGGCGTCCAAAATGATCCTGGACGATTACCCCATCATCCCGCTGTTGCAATATTCGCTTCCGCGCTTGATCAAGTCCTATGTGGGTGGCTATTCCGAGTTGAACCCGCAAGACCACTACCGCAGCAAAGACTTTTACATCATCAAGCACTAGGGGCTCGCGATGTGGTCTTACACCTTGCGCCGCGTTCTTGCGGCCATTCCTACCGTGCTGGTCGTTATCACGGTCTGCTACCTGCTATTGCATGCAACGCCGGGTGGTCCGTTTGACAGTGACCGCAAGGTATCAGCGGCCGTGCTGGCCAATCTGGAGGCCAAATATCACCTCAACATGCCGTTGTGGCAGCAATATTTGTATTACCTGAAGGGCTTGTTGCATGGCGATTTAGGCGCATCGTTTCGCTATGCGGATTGGTCGGTGAATGATTTGGTGGCTGCTGCATTGCCGATTTCCATGACCATTGGCGGTGTCGCCATGCTGCTGTCGGTAGTTATTGGTGTTGGCCTGGGTATCTTTGCTGCACTACGTCAAAACAGCTTTGTGGACTACTTCGTCATGCTGCTGGGAAATATAGGCAGCGCTTTCCCGAGCTTTGTGTTGGGCCCCGTCATGATCATGGTCTTCGCAATTGGGTTTAAGTGGTTTCCAGCGGGCGGCTGGAACGACTTTGAGCTTCGCTTCATGGTGCTGCCGATTGCGTTGCTGACCATCATCAATGTGTCGACGATAGGTCGTGTCATGCGTGGTAGCTTAATTGAGGTTCTTCACAGCAACTTCATTCGTACAGCGCGGGCCAAAGGATTACCCACCCGGGTCGTGGTGTTGCGCCATGCGCTCAAGCCTGCGTTGTTGCCGGTCGTCTCCGTGTTAGGCCCTTTGGCCATCTCTTCGATTACTGCAGCACTCATCACGGAGACCGTGTTTTCATTGCCCGGCTTGGGCAAGTTGATTGTCAATGGCGCGGGCAACCGCGACTACACCCTGGTGTTGGGCTTGGTGGTGCTGATCACGGTGCTGACCGTAACCTTGAACTTGTTGGTGGACTTGGCCTATGCCTGGCTGGACCCCAAGATTCGCTACTGATTGCGCTATGTTGACTTCCCAAGAAACCTCTGGTCTGGTGGCCAAAGTCTCCGACGCTGCCGTGTTGCAAACTACAGCAGGTGTTGGCGGCCGCAGCCTGTGGTCCGATGCGCGCCGTCGCTTTTTACGCAATCGCGCCGCGGTCATCAGCCTCATTATCCTGGCCGTAATCTGTCTGGCTTGCGCCATGGGCCCTTGGGTCTTGCCGCACGCATTTGACAGTGCCGATTGGGACGCCATGAGCATCCCCCCGAGCTTTGTTAACTCCCACTTTTGGGGGACTGATGATGCCGGACGCGATCTGTTGGTCCGTTGCTTGGTCGGTGGGCGCGTGTCGCTCACGGTGGGGTTGCTGGCCACCATCTCGTCGGTTGCACTGGGTATTTTGTGGGGTGCGACTGCGGGGTTCGTCGGCGGCAAGCTCGATGCGTTCATGATGCGTATCGTGGACATGATGTATGCCATCCCCTACTTGCTGATTGCCATTTTGTTGGTGACCATTTTGGGGCGTGAGTTTTACCTGGTGGTGTTGACGATCACCGTGTTTTCGTGGATGGATATGGCGCGGGTGGTGCGCGGTCAGACCTTGTCGTTGCGTTCGCGCGAATATGTTGAGGCGGCCCGAGCCATAGGCGTATCAACGCCACGCATTATCTTTAGCCATATCGTGCCCAATTTGCTGGGCGTGGTGGTGATCTATACGACAGTTACCGTGCCGGGTGTCATCTTGACCGAATCTGCGTTGTCATTTCTGGGTCTGGGCATTCAAGAGCCCATGACCAGTTGGGGTGTGCTGATTCAAGATGGCGCCAAGACGATGGAAGGGACGCCGTGGATATTGTTGTTTCCTGCGGCGCTGTTGTCGATCACCTTGTACTGCTTCAATTTCATTGGCGACGGTTTGCGTGACGCGCTGGACCCCAAGGAACGGTAAAAATCATGCATCTATTGGAAGTTAAACAGTTGGGCGTGCAGTTTCAAACTCCCGACGGCGTGGTCAGTGCGGTCAACGGTATCAATTTCACTTTGAACCGCGGCGAGACGCTGGGAATTGTTGGCGAGAGCGGTTCGGGTAAAAGCCAATCCATGTTGGCCATGATGGGCTTGCTAGCCATTAACGGACGTGCCACCGGTCAGGTGCTGTACAAAGGGCAAGACCTGATCAGCATGGCAACAGCAGATTTGAATAAGATCCGCGGCAACCGTGTAGCGATGATTTTTCAAGACCCCATGACATCGCTCAATCCGTATTTGACGGTAGAGCGACAGATGACCGAAGTGTTGGAGTTTCACAAGGGTATGAGCCGAAAGGATGCCCGTGTCAAAGCCATTCAAGCACTCGACGCCGTCAAGATGCCTGAGGCAGCTCGGCGCGTCGCGATGTACCCCCATGAGTTCTCCGGTGGTATGCGCCAACGCGTGATGATTGCGATGTCGCTTCTGTGTGAGCCCGATATCCTGATTGCCGACGAGCCCACAACCGCGCTGGATGTGACAGTACAGGCCCAGATTCTGATTTTGATGCGCGAGTTGCAGCGCGACTTTGGCACCGCCATTGTCATGATCACGCATGATCTTGGTGTAGTCGCAGGCCTGTGCGATGAAGTCATGGTGCTCTATGGCGGGCAAGTTATGGAACAGGCGAATGCGGAAGCCATTTTTTACAAACCTTCGCATCCATACTCCGCCGGTCTTTTGGCTGCAATTCCCCGCCTGGACGGTGGAGATGCTCCGATGCTGGCAATTCCAGGTGCTCCGCCGAATATGGCCAAACTGCCAGTGGGCTGCCCTTTCACAGAGCGCTGTGCCATGGCGCTGCCGCAATGCGGCACCGTGCGGCCAATATTGGCACCTGCTGCCCATGACGCCCGCGTCCTGCGCGCCTGCCACCTCAATATAGAAGAAGTCTCGCAGAACCTACAGCGCTTGAAAGCGGAACAGGCAGTAGCAGCATGAACGCCACCATTCCAACCCGGGGCGCAGCTCTGTTGTCCGTCAAGAATTTGCGGGTCCACTTCCCGATTCGCGGGGATAGTCTCTGGCCATGGGCACCTGTTCAGGCGTTGAAAGCGGTTGATGGCGTGTCGTTTGAATTGCACGCCGGTGAAACGCTGGGCATTGTGGGCGAGTCCGGTTGCGGCAAGTCCACTTTGGCCCGCGCGCTGCTCAACCTGGTGCCCATTACCGACGGCAGCGTCATGTGGCACGGTGACGAAATGCGTGGTGCGAGCGCGGCGGCATGGCAGAGTAAGCGCAAGGCGGTGCAGATGATCTTCCAGGACCCTCTGGCTTCGCTAGATCCGCGGATGACCGTCGCACAAATCATCGGGGAGCCGCTTCGGACCCATCGTCCGGAATTGACTTCTGTCCAGCACAACGAAATGGTTTTGGCGATGATGTTACGGGTGGGATTGACCGCGCAGCAGATCAACCGTTATGCGCACGAATTTTCTGGTGGGCAGTGCCAGCGCATTGGCATTGCCAGAGCCCTGATTTTGAAACCCCAGGTGGTGATTTGTGATGAGCCGGTTTCGGCGTTGGATGTCTCCATCCAAGCGCAAATCATCAACCTGCTTAAAGAATTGCAGGCTGAAATGGGACTTGCGCTGGTGTTCATTGCGCATGATCTGGCGGTGGTCAAACACATTAGCCAGCGTGTCATGGTGATGTACCTTGGGAAGACGATGGAGTTGGCGCAAAAACATGCGCTCTACGACAATCCGATGCACCCTTACACCCAAGCGTTGCTATCTGCGATTCCAGAACCGGATCCGCGGAAAGAACGCGGTAAAACTTTGGAGTTGCTGCAGGGAGACCTACCCTCACCCATGAATCCACCCTCGGGGTGTGTGTTTCGAACGCGGTGCCCGAAGGCTGTTGAGCAGTGCGCGGGCGATATACCAAGCCTGAGAGCCATAGACACTAAAACGCAGGTGGCCTGCATTTTGGCTTGAGTGCGGTTTTCAGAGCAGGCGTTGAGGTTCGACGATTTTCAGAAACCGGTTCTTGAGGTGGGTCTTTCGCGCAAAACTTTAAACTGCTTGAATCCCAAGGCGATCAGCGGTTCTAACTCAAAATCAATCATTCCCTGAAAGTCTCTGGTTTTGATGGGGAATGAGCATTCGGGCCGAGCATCTCCAAACTTATTCATCAGGGAGAAGGAGCGATAGCAAATTCTAGAAGGGCATGTATAGGCGCACCCTGCATTTGCGAACAAGCGAATGCGATCCTTTTGCTCGATTTTTTGCAAGAAGTCAACGTCGTCATTGCATGGCATTGGTAAAACCACCGTATCGAAGTTGGACAATGCTTTCGACAATTTAAGCGGTGTGTTGATGTTCTTGATCACACTGGCTTCGCTCTTGTAGAGCGGAAAGTCTTCTCTGATCCAAGAGATCAACTCATCATTCGTCGCGATGATGGAATTTAGCCGATGGTGGTATTTCTCCAGTAGCCATCGGTACGACTCGTATTCTTGTCTTTCGACAAAGTGATTGGTAAGCGGAAGACGCAAGCCAACTTCATTCTCATGCATCCATTCGATGTCACGATCGGACAATTGGGGTTGCGTGAAGGGACGACCTCCGTACAGACTGCATTTCTCAACAAACCCAAACACGCTGTCTATTGCAGACAAAGAGATGTGTGAGAAGAAATTGTTCAGATATTCGGCGACATGGACAGATTCATGTTTTCCGCGCATTGAAACGGTGTATAGCGCACCAGTTGGTAACGATGTTTCCATGACTAACCTCCATCGCTCATCATGCACCAGCTGCCAAGCGGGCTTGTTGATCTGACTCAAACCTTTTGGCTAAGCTAGATTGAATCGACGGGCTCACAAACCATCTAGAACCCGGCAGTGACGCAAAAAAAAGAGCGGTGCATTAGCACCGCTCTTGATTCATACACCTTGGTGTCGAGAGACGGTATCAGGCCATAGAAGGCTGATACCGTCGCTACAGTACTGCTTAGTAGGCGTAAGTTGCACGCAGATAGTACGCGCGGCCAGTTGGGTCTGTGTAGCGTGGGTCATAGCCTGCCTGGAACACATACACCTGATAGGACAGAGGTGGATCCTGGTCAAACAGGTTTTTCACGCCAGCGGTCAGTGACAAGCCCTTGGTGACTTTCCACGAACCGTACATGTCGTACGTTACGTAGGAGTTCACTGGACCAGCGGCCACGATGTTTGCGCTGGTATTTTGGTCCACATAACCCGACTTGTAATGACCTGTCAGGCCGACAGCAAAAGTATCGTTAGACCAATCGATGTTCGCGTTGTGATTCCAACGGAAGATCGGACCGGTGCCGCTGTACACGCCAACGTTCTGGTTCCAAGGCCCATTTTGGTAGTCTTGGTAATCAAAGTGGTCTACGAAGGTACTCTGCATGCCAAACGATACCGTACCTGCGCCATCAAGGCGCATGCGGTAGTTGGCAGCCAAGTCGATACCGTCGGTCATCGTTCCACCCAAGTTTTGGGTACGCAGATCGACGTAACCGCATGTTGGGCCAGGGCAAGAGCTGCCACCCTGTGAAAGTTGACCATTGGCATTGCGGTGGAACAGCGGATTAAACTGATCATTCGCGAACGCGGTGGTATCTGGCAAACTGCCGATCACATCTTTCAACTGAATCGCCCAGAAGTCTGCGCTCAAAGTGAGGTTCTTGACTGGTTCAACCACGATACCCAGCGTTGCATTCTGCGACTTTTCAGGCTTCAGATCCGGGTTACCACCAGTAAGACGCTGGAATTGACTGGATTTACCAGTAACGCGGTCGGTGACGTTGCTGGTGTTGGTGTACGTATTGGTTGAGTACAGTTCATACAACGATGGCGCGCGGAAACCAGTGGACGCGGAGGCACGGATCAGCACCTCTTGCGTGGGTTGGTAACGCATACCAATTTTTGGATTGAACGTCGTTCCAAAATCGCTGTACGAGTCTGCACGACCGGCGAGTGTCATTTCCAGTGATTTGACGATTGGAATATTGAACTCTGTAAATAACGCTGAAACGTTACGGCTGCCCGAATTGTTGGTTGCAGGGTCAAAACCGGTGCTGGGCTTCAAAGCGATGTTCAGAGCCATGTCATCGCCGATTTGGTACATGGAGTCGCGCGAGTAGGACCCACCAACTGCCACTGTCACCTTGCGGCCAGCGCCAAACCAGTCGGATAACTCACGGCTAGCGTGTGCGTCGATTCCGTTGGATGTGGCTTTCGCAATTTGTTGCGAACCGGCCTTGCTAGCTGCGGCAATTGCGGCTAGTCCTTCAGGAGTTTGATCGCCAAATGGATTGATCAAACCGGAGATCATGGCTTCGTTGATCAAAGCAGCATCTTGGTAGCCGCTCACCGAAACCTGAACCGTGTTTTCATTGTGTGTCAGAGCCGCCTGGTAATCCCAGCCAGCCGCTACACCGTCAAGTGACGCAACAAAGCGTTGTTGTGTGTTGGTGTTGGCGTCAGCGCGTGGACCGCCGGGAATCGCCCGCCAGTTGACATACGCAAAACCAGGTGCTGCTGCGGTCTTACCACCTGGCTTAACTCCGCCAGCTACTTCGCCATACAAACCCATGAAGTTGGGGTCATAAGCGTTATGAACACTGTTGTAAGGAATGGCACCAGGGTTACCTGGGAAGAATGGGTTGGGCGTTCCATCTGGCCGCATCCTGTTCATAATTAGCCCGTAGTAGGGAACTGGAGCAATTTGGCTTTCCACTTTGTCACGGGTGTAGAAGTATTCCAAACCGAGTGAAGTGTCAGCGTCAATGGTCTTGGTACCCTTCAAGAAGGCTGAAGAGCGCTCGGACTTGGGAGCGTAGTCGACAAAGCTACTGGTTGCTTCTTTGCAGCCTGTGGGATTGGTTGTATCCGGTGTAATGCTGGGGTTGGCATTGCATCCTGGAGCAGCTGGATTCATCCAGTTGCCTGCAGCGAATTCTGTCTGCCCGTAGTTGCCGGGGAAGGAGTTTACCGACAAGCCGCCTGGGAACCTGGTGTTGAAGGGCCGCTGCAAACCACTGAGGCTGTCTTGACGCTGCACATCCACAAAGCCAAAAATATTGAAGCCATCTTTTTCCAAGCTGCCAAATCCGCCGCCGATGTTGAAACCGTTGGCCTTAGCACCGTCTTTTGTGGGCTTGTCGATACCAAGGGTGATCGAGCCTCCGGTGTACTCAGTCTTGGTAATGAAGTTGATCACGCCGCCAATAGCGTCGGATCCATACAGTGCTGAAGCACCGTCACGCAAAACTTCGATACGTTGAATCGCTGCGAAGGGGATCATGTTCAAGTCAACAGATCCGCCGTCGATCGAATTCGAAGCCACTCGGCGGCCATTCAACAGAACCAAAGTCTTGCTTGAGCCGAGACCGCGAATGTCAGCAAACGATGCTCCGCCGGTTCCATTACCAACAACTTGGCTGGTGCCCTGTTGAGCTTGAACGATGCTCAACTTAGCCATAACTTGTTCGATGGTCGTAACGCCTTGTTTGACAAGCTCGTCCATCTTGACCACAGTGACCGGAACCGACGTTTCGCCATCAATTCGTTTGATGGCAGAACCGGTGATCTCAACGCGCTGCAATTGCGAGTTGGCTTCTTGTGAAAAGGCTGGCTGCATTGCCAACACGGTCGCGGTAGCGCCGCAGGCAAGCAGAACCGAGCGAGCAAGTACGCTGCGTCGGAAGTTGGGAGCTTTTTGGCTCATGGAGTCTCCAATAAAAAAAGA
>JBDTAG010000478.1:0-4324 GCA_039924745.1 Rhodoferax sp. | reverse complement strand
GTTGGAGACCGAGATTGGCGAAAACAGCTGGCTTACGGTAGATGCTGACCTGTCCGTCATCTTTGAAACCCCTGTAGAAGAACGCTACGACAAGGCGCTAGCCCTGCTGGGTTTAGAGGCCTGGATGATATCCACGCAGGTAGGCCACGCATGAACGGAACACCGGTTTCTGCTGGTTCGGCTCCTTCAGCTCCTGTAGTGGTATCGCCATCTTTAAACACCTTTTTAGCCATCGATTTCGGCATGAAGCGCACTGGCGTGGCCGTGGGCAATCGCATGATGCGAACGGCCCAATCCGTGGGCACGGTCAAGGCCGAAGGCGATGCGCGCTTTGCGTTGATCGAAAAGCATTTGAAGGAATGGCAACCCGACGCGCTGGTGATTGGCGTGCCTTACCACCCCGACGGCGCGCCGCATGAGAATACCGCCCGCGCCCAAAAATTTGGACGCCAGCTGCATGGCCGATTCAAGTTGCAGGTCTTTGAAGTGGATGAGCGCTACAGCACGACAGAGGCTCTGGCGTCGGGCGCGAAAGACGCCGACGCTGAATCGGCTTGCATTATTTTGGAACAGTTTTTGAGGAGTTTGCCGTGAGTATCCTGGCTTTAGATGCGGAGGCGCTGTACCGCGAGTTGTTGCGTGGAGTGCAATTGATGTGCCACGCCGAAACCCGCTTGGTCGGCATTACATCGGGAGGTGCCTGGTTGGCCGAACGCTTGCAAAACGACATGAAGCTGCCAGGTCAAGCCGGCAAAATTTCATCCGCCATGCACCGCGACGACTTTGCCCAGCGCGGCCTCTCTAGCGGCGGCCAGACCGTATTGCCATTCGACATCAACGGTGCCGACATTCTGATCTTGGATGATGTGCTTTATACCGGCCGCACACTGCGCGCCGTCATCAACGAACTGTTCGACTACGGCCGCCCGGCGAGCGTCAAACTGGCCGTGTTGGTCGACAGGGGCGGGCGCGAACTTCCGGTGCAAGCCGACTTTGCGGCGGCTCGTGTCTCGTTGGCCGCGGACCAGTCACTAGCGCTCGCTAGAAGTGAATCTGGTGTCTTCAGCTTCGACGTAAAGGCCCGATAAATGTTAAGCCCCCACGTTCATCACTTCGTGTATTCCCTGCCCCCCACGGGGGCGCATGCCTCCCTTGGGACGGCCCGACGAGAGGCATAACATGCTCTACAAACGCAACCCCCAACTCAACAAGCACGGCGAGCTGGTGCACCTGCTATCCATCGAAGGCCTGCCCAAAGCAACCTTGACCCACATCCTCGACACGGCAGCCAACTTCGTCTCGGTCAATGACCGCGAGGTGAAAAAGGTGCCGCTCTTGCGCGGCAAGAGCGTGTTCAACCTGTTCTTCGAAAACTCCACCCGCACGCGCACCACCTTCGAGATTGCCGCCAAGCGCCTGTCGGCCGATGTCATCAACCTCGACATCGCGCGCTCGTCGGCATCCAAAGGCGAATCCTTGCTGGACACTATCGCCAACCTCAGCGCCATGGCCGCCGACATGTTCGTCGTGCGCCACAGCGAGTCGGGCGCGCCCTACCTGATCGCGCAGCACGTAGCACCCCATGTGCACGTGATCAACGCGGGCGATGGCCGCCATTCGCACCCCACGCAGGGACTGCTGGACATGTTCACCATCCGGCACTTCAAGAAAGATTTCAGTAATCTCACGGTCGCCATCGTCGGCGACGTGTTGCACTCGCGCGTGGCCCGCTCCGACATCCACGCGCTGACCACGCTGGGCGCGGCCGAGGTGCGCGTCGTCGGACCCAAAACGCTGATCCCGTCCGACCTGTCCTACATGGGCGTGCGCGTCTGCCACACGCTGGAAGAGGGCATCAAAGACTGCGACGTCATCATCATGCTGCGCCTGCAAAACGAACGCATGAGCGGCGCGCTGTTGCCGTCCATGCACGAGTTCTTCAAAAGCTTTGGCCTCACGCCCGAGAAACTGTTATTGGCCAAGCCAGACGCCATCGTTATGCACCCGGGCCCCATCAACCGCGGCGTGGAGATTGACTCTGCGGTGGTCGATGGAAAGCAAAGCGTCATCTTGCCGCAGGTTACCTTCGGCATCGCGGTGCGCATGGCGGTGATGAGCATAGTGGCTGGCAACGAAGCCGATTCGAGGGGCAGCAAATAATGACCATGAAAACACTCATCCAAGGCGGTCTGGTCATCGATCCGGCTAGTGGCTATAAGGAAAATGCCGATGTAGCCCTCGTCGGTTCTCACGTTGTAGCTATTAAAGATATAGCAAATGACTTTAAACCCGACACCACGTTAGACGCCACCGGCTGCATCGTGATGCCAGGCATGGTCGACTTGGCCGTGCGCCTGCGCGAGCCCGGCCAGGAGCATGCCGGCATGCTGGCTTCGGAACTGGCCGCCGCTGTAGCGGGCGGCGTCACCAGCGTGGTCTGTCCACCCGACACAGAGCCTGTGCTGGACGAAGCCGGTCTGGTCGAGATGCTGCGCCACCGCGCCGAGCTGTTGAAGCAGGCCCGTCTGTTCCCGCTGGGCGCGCTGACCCGCAACCTGGAGGGCGAGGTGCTGACCGAAATGATGCATCTGACGCAAGCCGGTTGCATAGGCTTCAGCCAAGCCGAAGTGCCGTTGGCCAACACGCAGGCCATGCTGCGCGCGCTGCAATACGCCAGCACCTTTGGCTACACCGTGTGGCTGCGCCCGCAAGAGCTGCATTTGGGCAAAGGTGTGGCCGCCAGCGGGCCGTTGGCGACGCGCATGGGCCTGTCTGGCGTGCCCGTGGCGGCCGAAACCATTGCGTTGCACACCATCTTTGAGCTGGTGCGCTCCACACAGGCACGCGTGCACCTGTGCCGCATCAGCAGCGCGGCGGGTGTGGCGCTGGTGCGCCAGGCCAAGGCCGAGGGCCTGCCCATTACCTGCGATGTCAGCATCAATTCGTTGCACCTGACCGATGTGGACATTGGCTATTTCGACAGCCGCATGCGCCTTCAACCCCCACTGCGCCAACAGCGCGACCGCGACGCCTTGCGCGTGGGTTTGGCCGAAGGCACGATCGACGCGCTGGTGTCGGACCACACCCCGGTGGACGAAGACGCCAAGGCATTGCCCTTTGCCGAAGCTGAACCCGGTGCAACCGGCTTGGAGTTATTGCTAAGCCTGACGCTCAAATGGGCGCAAGACAGCGGCATCGCGCTAGAGCAAGCCCTGGGTGTGGTGACGAATCGCCCGGCAGCGGTTGTAGGTTCAGCCTTTGGCACGTTTGCTTCCAGTGCAGGGCGGCTGGTGGTGGGTGGCGCAGCCGACATTTGCGTGTTCGATCCCAAGGATGCATGGACCGTGCAAGCGTCGGCCCTGCGCAGCCAGGGCCACCACACGCCGTTCGGCGGCTACGAACTGCCGGGCCGGGTACGCGCCACCTTCGTGGGTGGCCAACTTGCTTACCAAGCCGCTTAACCGCCTGCGCGCCCTTGGGCGCCTGCTGCGGGTGGTGTTGCACATACTGGGTGGCGTCTGGACGGTTTACACCGTGCTGCCGCGCATGTCCACAGCCCAGCGGCACGCGCGGGTGCAATCCTGGTCCTTGGAGATGCTGGAATGCCTGGCGATCCAACTGGTCGTCAAAGGCAGCCCACCGGTGAACGGCCCCATGCTGTTGGTGTCAAACCATATCTCTTGGGTGGATATCGCCGTGATGCACGCCACGCGCCACTGCCGCTTTGTCTCCAAAGACGAGATCGCGCGTTGGCCCATCGTCTCCACACTGGCCAGTGCTGCCGACACGCTGTACATCACCCGCGAATCGCGCCGCGACGCCATGCGCGTGGTGCACCAGATGGCGCAATGCCTGCGCGATGGCGATGTGCTGGCCATCTTCCCGGAAGGCACCACGGGTGATGGCTCCACGCTGCTGCCTTTCCACGCCAACCTGCTGCAGGCGACCATTGCCGCCAATGCACCTGTGCAGCCGATTGCCCTGCAATTTGTCGATACCACCACCGGCCACATCAGCTTTGCACCCTGCTATGTGGGCGACGACACGCTGTGGCAATCGCTGTGGCGCACGCTGTGTGCGGACAACGTGATGGCTGTAGTGCAGTTCGGTACGCCTGAGCTTGCCAAGGGGCGTGACCGCAGAACGTGGGCGGCCGACTTGCGCGAGACGATAGCGGGTCTACGCGGCATTGGTTTATAACGCAGATTCAAGTACGAAGTGCAACGTTCTGAAACGGGTTGGGCCAAGAGTGCATAGGATGCACGCTTATGACCAGCCAGTCCTAAACGTTGCACCATGACCTATACCCACTTGACCCAAGAAG
>JBDTAG010000477.1:0-7216 GCA_039924745.1 Rhodoferax sp. | reverse complement strand
CGTCAGGCGTTGTGAATCATTGAACGCAATCTCACCGGTTTGCCAGACATCCCGACAAGCTTTGTCGCGCAAATCGTAGGCACTGCCTAGTTTCGCCACGAACTGGTTAACGCGTGCCTTGTCCGCGCCGCCGTGGTACAGGTTATAGCTGAGTACAACTTCCAGCGCACTGTCACGGTAGTCACCGTAGACACCACTTTGATTTGTCTCCAAACTTTGGCGAGCGCGCAACTCTACTGTGGGTGCGTAGGCGGATCGCCGTGCATTGGCGTCTGAGCGGTAGCTCCGGATGGTGGCGACTGCCGCCAGGAAGTCTGGGTTGGTGCGAATGGTTTCAGAGGCGAAGCCGACTCCGGGCTTTGCTTTCGGTACAGCAATCGGATCAACAGCTGCGAGGCTGGCGGACGGTAATTGTCCGACCAGGCGTTGATAGCGCGCTGCGACGTCATGCAGGTTGCTGGATTCCGTCAACCAGTTGGATTCGGCCAACGCCATACGTCCGGCGGCCTGTTCCAGGTCGACCTTGCGGCCCACGCCAGCCTTTACTTTCTGGTTCAAGCGGTCATGCACCTCCTGGTGGGTAGTGAAGTTGTCTGCGGCCAATTGAACCAATTCGCGGTAGCGCAGCACATCAAGATAGGCACGTGCCACTTCCAGTGCGGTTTGGTCGCTGACTGACAGCAGTTCGAAATAAGCCGATTGCTGGGCGTAACTCAGGCGCCGGGTTTCGTGCAGGGTAGCGAAACCGTCGAACAAGGTTTGGCGCAACTGTATGGAAGAGCGGTTGTCGTTGTAGTTTTCCGTTGACGCTAGCAAAGGCGTTTTGGTCTGATAAGCGCCACCCGCTACCTCCAAATCTATACGCGGCAACCAATTTCCCTGTGCAGCCTGGCGCTCAGCCTTGGCGGCCTCAAGATTGTGAAATTTCAGCCTGACTTCAGGATTCTGCAATATGGCTTGCTCAACCGCCTCTTTCAAGGTGCCAGGTGATGGCGCCGCCACTGCCCACTGACTGAAACCGGTGATGGCTATCAGGACTGCGTAGCTGATGCTGTTTAGCTTGCTCATAGGTTGAATTTCTTCCTGTCTTTGTTTTGCAACTGGGCGAGGGATCGAAGTCGACGGACTGTGCTAGTGTTCGCCGAGTATAGAGAGGGAAACATTTTGCTGGGAAATTACGAGCAATGTGGCAAGTCTGGTTGTCCGCGCTTTTAAAACAGGTCCTTGTGTGGAAAAATGCACAAAATGTTACAACTCGTTTTCCCAGGGTTTTAAAAAGGCGGTTTGTTGTCGGTTTTGCCATGACAGATTTTTTGCTTTGTTGACCTCTGCGCTGCTTGCACCAAGAGCCATGACAAGAGTGCTTGGCCTGTTGGCGTGCGCCTGCGGCGTCTGGATAGCACAGGCTGCATACGGAGGAGTCGACTTTGACAGCTTGTTGGCAGCCCTTACACAACGCTGGGGTGCGGTCGCTTCCCCACGATTCAAAGCTTGGCAGAGCATGGTCATTGCGAATAAGGCAACGACCGACACAGAACGTCTAAAAAAGACAAATGATTTTTTCAACCGTCAAATCGTATTTGGCGATGACTGGACAGTTTGGGGTCAAGAAGACTATTGGGCGACTCCACTAGAAACACTGGGCAAGGGAGCAGGCGACTGTGAAGACTTTGTTATTGCGAAATACTTCACGCTAAAACAAATGGGAATCGAGTCCGTTAAATTGCGCCTGATTTATGTGCGGGCCAAAACGGGATCATCGGACAGTACAGCTTCTCAAGCCCATATGGTTTTGGCTTATTACGCCAAACCCGAATCAGAGCCTATGGTGCTGGACAATTTGATTGGTGATATCCGTCCTGCGTCGCGCCGACCGGATCTAGTCCCGGTATTTAGCTTCAGTAGTGAGGGCATCTTTACCGGAGTCTCCGGAACGGAAGCTAAACCGGTCGCAGGAACAGGACGTTTGTCGCGGTGGGAAGATTTGTTGAAACGTGCGCGAGCAGAAGGTTTCGAGTGATACCGAAGCACACAAAAGGAAGTTGAAAATGTCAATGTTTCGCCAATTATGGCTTGCGATCATCGCCAGCACGCTGATGGCGCTTGCAGGTAGTTTGTTGGTCTCCATGTTGAGCGCGCGTTCCTATTTGGAATCACAGCTTTCCATTAAAAACACCGACAACGCAACTGCTTTGGCGTTATCTCTGAGTCAGAGCAACCCGGATGAGGTGACCATTGGACTGGTCGTATCTTCGTTGTTCGATGGAGGGCATTACGAATTGGTTCGCGTCACAGACCCGCAGGGTAAAACCATGGCACAACGAATAGGCGCAGATACTGATCTGGGAGCTCCATCGTGGTTTGTACAGTTGTTACCCATTCGCGCCCAAGCTGGACAGGCACAAATTTCCAGTGGTTGGAAACAATTCGGAACGGTGACCTTGGTCAGTCAAAGTCGTTTTGCATACGCCGCACTGTGGAAGAGCGCAAGAGACATGGTGTTGGCACTTTCACTGGCGGGCTTGGCTGGTGGGTACATGGCAACGTTGGTGCTGCGCAGATTGCGTCGCCCCTTGAATGCCGTAATCGCCCAAGCACAGGCCATTACTGAGCGGCGGTTTGTCACCATGGAAGAACCGTCCGTGCCGGAGCTGAAAAAGCTCGCGAACGCTATGAATGTTACGGTCTCTCGACTCAAAGCCATGTTTGATGACGAGGCGAAGCGGCTGGAGGGCGTTCGCCGTGAAGCCAATTGCGACACTTTGACGGGGTTGGCAAATCGCAGTAACTTCATGTCTCGCTTGCGTGACACGGTACAGGCCGAACACTCTACGGGTGGCGCTGTGTTCATTGCGCGTGTGGCTAACCTGGCTACAGTCAATCAGTTTCTGGGTCGCAAAGACACCGATGAATTGTTACGGGCTTTCGGTCGAGGTTTGTTGTCTGTGTCCGAGCGATATCCCGAAGCATTGGCTGCCCGGTTGAACGGTGCCGACTTTGCGGTGCTGGTGCCTGCACTCTCTTCCCCACAGGAGATTGCAGATGAACTATTCCAAGCGCTGACAAACGAAGCCGCGGCCTACTTACCAAACCGACCAAGTACATGGTTGGCTTGTGGGCATTTTCCGCCAGGGGTAGAAATGGAAACCATTCTGGCACAGGTGGATTTAGCCTTGGCGGCGGTAGAAGCGGCAGGTCCCAGTGGTTTGAAGGTTGTTGACCTGCACGCTGTTGACGATGCACCAAAGAGCACAGAGGAATGGTCGAGAACGATACAACGCGCGTTGAGCCAAAAATGGGTGCGTTTAGTGTCATTCCCGGTCATGTCGTTGGATGGCCATTTGGTCCATAGAGAGTGCCCGTTGCGTCTGATGTTCGATGAGCAGGGGGAATGGCAGCCTGCCGGCAAGTTTTTGCCCGTGGCTGAGCGGCTCAAGCTAACACCTCAGCTGGACCTAGCGGCCGTGGCTTTGGGTTTGGACGAACTGGAAGCCAAACCTCAGCTTACGGGTCTAGCCATTAACCTGTCTGCTAGTTCCATTTATTTGCCGGAATTCCGAGCGGATCTGCAACGCATGCTGAAGCGCCGTTCGGGAACGCAACGCTTATGGCTTGAAGTGGCAGAGTCTGGCGCACTGTCTCATTTCGACGCGTTTAAGGCGCTGTGCGCAGACTTGCGCGGAGTAGGCTGCAAGCTGGGCTTAGAGCATTTTGGGCGCCAGTTCAGTGAGATCGGGCGCTTGCACGATCTGGGCTTGGACTACTTGAAAGTAGACGGAAGTTTTATCCGTGGCCTTGATGGAAATGCTGGCAATCAAGCATTCCTAAAGGGCCTGTCCACCATTGCCCATAGCATCGGTCTAAAGGTGATTGCGGAAGGGGTGACCAATCTTGCAGACCTTCATGCGTTGAGCGCGCTAGGTTTCGATGGCGCAACGGGGCCGGCCGTTAGCGAGGCCGGTCAATAGCGCTACATCCGAACAATGGTAGCCAACGAAATGGTTGGCGCATTGCATCCCCCACGGCTAAAAGGGGATGGTTGTTCCAATCAATGGTGGGCACCGGCTTTCAACAGATCAGCGGCGATGGTGATACTGACCGAAGCGGAGGAACTTCCGCCATGGCCATCGCTGACGGTGTAACTGAACGATGCGTCGCCAACGTAATCCTTGGTAGGCGTGAACACCACGTTGCCATCAACCAAGGCGACGGTTCCATGGGTAGCGTCCAGGACTGAGCTGATAGTCAACGGATCATGGTTTTGGTCCGTATCGTTGCTTAGCAAGGTGGTCTGTGCGATGGTAAGCGAGGTATTTACTGTACCGCTGGCCGTGTCATTGACCGCCAGTGGAGCATGGTTCAGTGGGTTGACAGACAGATCTACTGTGGCTGTCGACATTCCGCCGTGACCGTCGCTTATCGTGTAGTCGAATGATGCCGCGCCGGTGTAGCCGGCTGTCGGTGTAAACACCACATTGGTTCCCACCATCGCAATGCTCCCATGGTTGGCGTTTTGCACGGAGAACAACGTCAATGGGTCACCGTCTGGATCAGTGTCGTTACTGATCAGCGTTGTTGCAGTAAGGGTCAGCGGCGTGTCAGCTGAGGCAGTGGCGCTGTCAAAGACCGCTGTTGGGGCATGGTTGACCGAATTGAAAGCTAAGTCGACTGACGTGGTAGATGTTCCACCATGGCCATCGCTTATTGTGTAATCAAATGAGGCTGAACCGGTGTAACCCTCAGTTGGCGTAAACACCACGTTTGATCCAACCAGTGCCACGTTGCCATGCGTAGCATTTTGTACCGAAGACAGGCTCAACGCGTATCCGTCCGGATCGGAATCGTTATTCATCAAGGTGGTGGAAGCGATCGTAAGAGGAGTGCCGGCGGAGCCAATTGCTGAGTCATGTATTGCTACCGGCGCATGCTCCACAACATTGATCGTCAATGACGACGTAACGATACTGTATCCGTCTGTCACGTTGTAAGTGATGATTGGGACCGGGCCGGTGTAATGCAATGCTGGGGTAAAAACATAGCTTCCGTCGTGGTTGACGGTGAGGGTTCCGATGCCCGCCAAAGTTGAAGTTTGTCCTGCAGAAAAAACGGTTGAATTGCCCGCCACGGAAAACGACGTGAGGGTCACAGGACCGTCGACGCTCGTGGTGCCCGTCAGAACGCTGCCGTGGGTCGCGCCACTATCGATGAAAACATTTGCTGTTTCGCTTCTATCTACGAATCCATCTACTACCGGAGTGACTGTGATCGTAAGAGTCGATGTGTCTGTATGGGACCCGTCCGTCAATGTGTAGGTTGCAACTGGGACAGATCCGTTGTAGTTTGCAACAGGGGTGAAGGTGTAAGAGCCGTCAGCATTGATCAAAAGGGTTCCGACGCCCGCTATGGCAACTGGATGACCGGTGATATAGGTGGTGGAATCCCCGGCCAAATGAAAACTTGTCACAGTGACTGGCCCGCTCACACTGGTTGTGCCCGCAAGCACATTCCCGTTCAGTGTGTTGTCTTCTTTGACGCTAACAGTTTCATCTGCAACAGTGAGCAACCCCGCCGGATCCGCAGCTATCATATTGGCTGAAAGGTTGAGGGCTGACATATGCGCTACCGCTGCTTCCGTGCCATTGACTGTTGTAGTCGCCGTAGCAGAAGCCACGCCATGGCTGTCATAGACTGTAGCGCTGACTGTGATCACCGCAGTTGTTGAATCGGCCACAATGGGTAATGTCAATACTCCGCCACTATATGGGTGAGCAACATTGGAGCCGTCTACCAAAGCGGTACCGTTCCAGTGCAGAGTAAGGCTGGTGCCGTCGCTGGCGGTGACTTTCAAGACGCCACCAGCAGTCAAAATGCCTTGATCGAGAGCATCCAAAGTGACCGTTGCGTTCGGCCTCATTGTGTAAGAGCCTCCTGTAACGGTGATGGAGACGGTGCCCGCACCTGAACTGCTTGAGCCAGTCGTCGTAACGTTCGAAGTGGTCGTTGTCACTACTTCTGTATTCAATGCGATACCTGCGCTGGTAAGCACCCCAGCATCTCCCACCAGTTTGAAATTAGCAGTGTTCAGTGCCACAGCAGCGCTTCCGTTATCGCTAACGTTCAAGCTGTAGTTTCCAGGACCACTTTGGTTGTCGTGATAGACCGCAATCGTGTACCAGGCGGTTGTTGTAGCGGTGAAGGTCCCAGAGAACACGCCACTATTTGTTCCCCAAGTATCAACACCCACTAATTTTCCACCCACTACCATTGCGAAAGAGTCGTCAATGGCACCCGTAAATGTGTAGGTATGCCCCGCTTGGAGATAGATCAATCCGGTTATTTCTGTCGCCGTTCCCGCCGCAATGTTGGTGTTGTTTACGCCCGTTGTTGTGCTCACGGTTCCCGTGGCAGCTGTGCTGAGCGTATTAATGAGCGTGCCCGGATTGGTTCCATATCCGTTGTTGCCTGCTGATGTGTACAGACCTGCATTCACAGTTGCGTTGTTGACCCAGCTATCAACCGCCAACCCAGTCGATATCGTTGTTGGGAATGCAATGGCCACTGTAGGCGGATCGATGAGATCTTCTTTCGCAATCGCCACATTGGACAATGCAGATACATCTCCCAAGCTATTGGTCACGGTGGCTGATACCGAAATACTATTTCCGTTGCCAGGCGCTGTCTCCACCAACGTTATTACTCCTGAACTGTAGGTGTAAATCTTGTTTGCATCGTCCACTAAATTTCCGCCGTTCAAATGGAGTGAAAGATTCTGCTGCACACCCGCGTCAGTGACTGTCACATGTACGCTACCGCCCTGGCTCAAAACAGTTTGATCTGTTTGGCCTAACGTTACCGTCACATTTACCGTTCCACTTCCGTTCAACTCTGCCGCGCTGATAAAGCCGTCTTGATTGGTATCGCTCGCTATTGAGGTTGTTGGCGCAGGCGGAAGCACAACCGCGTTGACGGTTACGTTTGCAGTTGCAGTAGACGAGTCGCCGTCCTTGTCGGTCAGCGTGTAAGTGAACTTGTCAGTGCCGGTATAACCGGCATTGGGGGTATAGGTATAAGCACCGGTGGCTGCGTTGGTGATCGTAAGGCTGCCGTGGGTCGGTCCCGTGGCCACGGCCCAAGTTGCGGGCGAATCGGCGCCGACCACATCGGCACCCGAACCATTGTCGGCGGCCAAAGAGCCACTGACGGCGTGACCTGTGGT
>JBDTAG010000476.1:0-4927 GCA_039924745.1 Rhodoferax sp. | reverse complement strand
GACCGCATCGACCACCGCATCGTCCTTCAACACGATGTGCACGCGCGCCGCGCCGCGAACAGCATCGGCCGGCGTGCTTGCAGCTTTCACGCCAAAAGATGCCAGTGCGGCCACCTTGTCTGCCGAGCGGTTCCATGCGGTGACGGTATCGCCGCGCTTGGCGGCTGCTTCGGCAAATGCGCCGCCCAATAAACCTGTTCCTAAAAATGCGATGTGTGCCATGGTGTCGTGATCTCCTTAAGTAAAAAGTGCCTCTAGCCCTCGTGGAATATGAACGAGTAGCTATAAAAATAATAGTAAATACAAAAACTTTCAGCTTGCTGCCCGGCGCAGTGTCTCCACCACCGGGCGATTCAAAACCTCGCGCAGGCCCCACCAACCGGCGGCCAGTGCCAGCACTGCGCCAGCGAGTCCACCCAGCACGGGAACCCACAGCGACACGGTCCATTCAAACTCAAACACATAGCGCGCCAGCGCCCAGCCCACGGCACCGGCCACGACTGATGCCAGCACGCCCGCCAGCAGGCCGACACCTGCCAGTTCGGCGCGTTGCACTTGTCGCAGCAGGCTGCCCTTGGCACCGACGGCACGCATGATGGCGTATTCGCGGGCACGCTCTTCGCGCGTGGCTGTCACCGCAGCGAACAACACCACCAGGCCTGCAGCCAGTGTGAAGCCAAACAGAAACTCCACCGCACGGATCACCTGGTCCAGCACACGCTGCACCTGGGCTATTGTTGTCGTCATGTCCACGTCGGTCACATTCGGGAACTGGCGCACCAGGGCGTTGTCAAAGCCCTTGGTCGGCGGCGCCTTGAAGGCGCCCATATAGGTGGCAGGCACGTTCTCCATCTTGCTGACCGGGTAGATCGCGAAGAAATTGGCCCGCATGGAGCCCCAGTCCACCTTGCGCAGCGATGTGACTTTAGATTCGGTTTGCATGCCGCCCATGTCAAAGCGCAGCACGTCACCGAGCTTGAGCCCGAGCGCGGTGGCAATGCCGTCCTCCATGCTGATCGCACCCACTTCCTCATCCGTCCAGTTGCCGGAGACCACCAGGTTTTTCTGCGGAAGATTGGCATCAAACGAAATATTGAACTCGCGGTCCACCAGGCGCTTGGCACGCTCCTCCGTATAGTCGTCTGGGGTTACGGCGTCGCCATTGATGGCGACGAGGCGGCCACGGATCATGGGGTACCAGTCGTAACGGGCCACACCCGCATCTTTGAGCATCTTTTGAAAGCCGTCCGACTGGTCGGGCATCACGTTGATGACAAAGCGGTTGGGCGCATCGGGCGGGGTGGCCTTGCGCCAACTGCTGATCAGGTCAGTACGCAGCAACACCAGCAACACCAGCGCCAGCAAGCCCACGGCCAGCGCGCTGACCTGCACCACGGTGTAGGCCGGGCGGGCCGAAACCTGGCGCGTGGCCAACACCAACCAACGTGGCGCGGTCGTCTCATTAACGCTGTGGCGCAAGACCTTGACCGCCACCCAGCTCAGCGCCGCGAACACTAGCACGGCGCCACCAAAGCCACCCACGGCAATGAGGCCCAGCTTGATATCGCTGCTGGCTGCCAGCAGCAGCGCCGCAAAGCCCAGCACACCCACAGCCAACACGCCCAGCGACGCGGGGCGCAGATTGCCCACATCGCGGCGGATGACGCGCAGCGGTGGCACCTGGGCCAACTGCAATACCGGTGGCAGGCCAAAGGCGAACAGCAGCGTCAGGCCCATGCCCATGCCCAGCAACACCGGCCAGATGGTGGCGGCAGGCAGGGCCGCGTCCACCAGCCCCGCCAGCAGCGCCACAAACAGGTAGTGCACGCAGTAGCCCAGCAACACACCCAACGCGCTGGCAAAGACACCGACCAGCGCAAACTCAAACGCATAACCCGCCGCAATGGTGCGCTGGCGCAGGCCCAGCACGCGCAGCATGGCGCAATCGTCCAGGTGATTGGCTGCAAACGCACGGGCCGACAGCGCCACGGCCACTGCGCTCAACAGTGCAGCCAACAAGGCTACGAGGCTCAAGAATTTGTCGGCACGGTCCAGCGTCTGGCTCATCTCGGGACGGCCGCCTTGCAAGGACTCGACCCGCAGGCCGCGCACGCCATTGGCGCTGCCCTGCTTGACCTGCGCATCGGCCCAAGCCACAAAGCTTTGCACGGGTTTGTCTTCCCCGGCCACGGCCATGCGGTAGGTCAAGCGGCTTGCGGGTTGTACCAGTTTGGTGGCGTCCAGGTCTTGCCGGTTGATCATTACGCGCGGCGCAAAATTCATGAAGCCCGCACCACGGTCGGGCTCGACCACGACAACGGTTTTGATTTTCAACTGCGTATCACCGAGTAGAAGCGCGTCCCCCATCTTGAGGCTGAGCGAGTCCAACAACGAGGCCTCTACCCAGGCTTGACCGGGTTCAGGAATGGCGCGGGTGGCGGCGTCTGGCGTGTCGGGCGCGCCGGCCACGCGCAAAGCGCCACGCAGCGGGTAGCCAGTCTCCACCACCTTGAGCGCCACCAGCTTGGCGGCCCCACCCTGCGCGTCTGGTGCACGCGCCATGGTGGGAAAGGTAATGGTCGATACCATGCTCAACCCCAGTTCGCGGGCTCGGGCTACGAAGCTCTCGGGTGTGGGGTTGTCACTGGAGATAACCGCATCGCCACCCAGCAGTTGGCGCGCATCGCGTTGCAGGCCGCCCTTGAGCCGGTCGGCGAAAAAACCGACGGCGGTGAGCGCGGCAACGGCCAGTGTGACCGCCACGATCAGCAAGCGCAAATCGCCCGAGCGCAGATCACGCCACAGGGTGCGCCAGCCCAACGTCCAAAATGAAATAGTCATGGGGCGCTACCTTAGCGCATCTGACTCCGCCCGCACTTATTGGGGTCTCCTGCGGTGCCGGGCCTCCGGGTGCCTAGTGGGTCGTGGCCTTCACCTGTTTGACAAATGCAGCGTCGGCGCTGCCCAATTGCGCGGTGCGGCCGGCAATGCGACCATCGGCGTCCAACAGTATCAAATCCGTAGTGTGGTTGAAGTCACCATTGGGCAGCGCGCGGTATTGAACGCCCAAAACGGCGGCCAACTTGCGGGTGGTTTTGGCATCCGTTCGGGCCACAGTCCAGTGCGCGGGGTCCAGCGCGCGTTCGTCGGCCGTGCGTTTGAGCACGGCAACGGTGTCACGTGCAGGGTCTATGGTCACCAACAACACGCTCAAGTGGCCACGCTCTTCGGGTGTGAGTTTGGCTTCGGTGTCGCGCAGCGCCTCCACCAACATGGGGCAGACGAACTGGCACGAGGTGTAAAACATGCCCACCAGCACAGGATGGCCTCGCCGATCTGCGATGGCGAAATCCTTGCCAGCCTGGTCTGTCAACTGGGCGTTCAAATGGTAGACCGAGTCGGTAGGCAATGGGGCAGCGGTATTGCCTGCCCACACCAATGGCGCCACGAAAGCCGCAACCAGCGCTAGCAGACCGGCACGCGCTTGGTGCAATAGTTTTGACGAAGGCAGCAGGGTATACATATTGGGTCCTAAGGTAGAGGCCGCGCGCAGCGAAAGCCCAGGCTGCTGGTGCTGTCGGCCGCGTTCAGTGAGGAGAGCAACGCTATGCGCATCAGCACGGCGTAGTTTTCGCGATCTTGCAGGCTGATGGCGCCTGCGCCGCAGAACTTCAATTTATCGGGGTCGTCGCGCGAGCGGCTGTCGGGGCTGACCAGCAACGCGTTGAAGTCATCCACCCACTCCCAAATCAGGCCATGCAAATCGCGCACGCCATAGACATTCGCCGGCGAGCCCACGTCTGGCAGGGCCTTGCTGGCGGGTCGCTCGTACCAATTGAGGATGCGTGCGCGCCACGCCGGGTCTGTGCGGGCATCGCGCCGGGTGGCGTCAGCAGCAGCCGCATATTCCCATTCTTGCCAGGTTGGCAGGCGTGCGCCTTCTGCCTCGCAAAACGCTTGGGCGGCAAACCAGCTGACATTGACAACAGGTTGGTGCGTCGCCTCGGGGCTTATGGCAAGCGGTGAAACCCAGTCCTTGAGATAACCGGTATCAGCAAAGGTACGGGCAATGGTGCCACGTTGCCACTCGGGCCGGGTGCTGACAAAAGCCAAAAACTCAGCTTGCGTGACCGGCGTCTCGCGCAGCGTGAAAGCTGCGACGGCCACCGGCCCCTTGTCCGCATCGTTGGCCAGCACACCGCTCAACGCTCCGCTGGGCAGCGTCACATACTGTGCCGCCTGGACCCCCAGGCTCACGGCAATACCGAACGCCAGGGCGACCAAAGACCGCGAGAGGGCCGCAGGGCGAATGGACATGAACCGGAACCGATCAGTGTTCAGCAGCGGCTGCCGCTGGCGCTTTGATAGCGCGCGCCTTCTTGACGTCCTCGGAGTGCACTTGGCCACCGGCATTGCCCCAACTGTTGATGACATAGGTCAGGATGTTGGCGATTTCGTCGTCGTTGAGTTGGTTCATGGACGGCATGACCGAGTCGTATGCCGTGCCATTGACCGTGACCTTGCCAGTCAGTCCGTTCAACACGATGCCAATGGCACGGCGCGTATCCGCGGCCAGAAAGTCAGACTTGGCCAGTGGTGGAAACACGCCCGGCAATCCTGCCCCGTTAGCCTGGTGGCACACCGAGCAGGTTCCCGAGAACAGCTCCTGACCGGCTTGCACCTGGTCTTGCTGGGTCAGCGTACCGCTGGCAGCATTTTTTGCCGCAGCAGTGACCGCTTTCATATTGGGCAGCGAACGGTCTCCCAAGTACACCGAATCCAACTCTTTGCCAGAGTAGATCGTTTTGTCCTCGGGGCCAGTGACCTTGAGTATGGCCAGGGCGCCTTTGTTGAACGCCCGAAAGATGGAGTGGTCCACCAGTACATAGCTGCCAGGTACCTTGGTGTGAAACTCAACGACTGCCGC
>JBDTAG010000475.1:0-6766 GCA_039924745.1 Rhodoferax sp. | reverse complement strand
TTGAAGCGCTGGTGTTCAAGGCCTCACGCGGCATAGAAGATATTTATGAGCTGACCTACATCCGCAAAGACGGCAGCCGACTGCCCGCCGTGGTGTCGGTCACGGCCCTGCGTGACGCACAAAACGTCATCATTGGTTACCTGTTGATCGGCACCGACAACACTGCGCGCCAGCAGGTGGAAGACGAACGTAAAAAGCTGGATCAGCGCTTGCGCGACCAGCAGTTCTACACACGTTCCTTGATTGAATCCAACATCGACGCGCTGATGACCACGGACCCTGCGGGCGTGATATCGGACGTGAATAAGCAGATGGAGGCCTTGACCGGCTGCACGCGCGACGAGCTGATAGGAGCGCCCTTCAAGAGCTTTTTCACCGAACCGCAACGGGCAGAAGCGGGTATCAAACGGGTGCTAAAGGAAAATAAGGTCACCAACTACGAGCTGACCGCACGTGCCCGCGATGGTAAGGAGACCGTGGTGTCGTACAACGCCACAACCTTCTATGACCGCGACCGTAATCTGCAAGGTGTATTTGCGGCTGCACGCGATGTAACCGAACGCAAGCTGCTGGACCAGGCGCTACAAGAGAACAATATTGAGTTGGTGATGGCTAAGTCAGTTGCTGAAAAAGCCAATTTGGCCAAGTCAGATTTCTTGTCGAGTATGAGCCACGAACTGCGCACGCCGCTCAATGCCATTTTGGGCTTTGCCCAACTGATTGAGTCGGGTGAACCGGCGCTAACGCCTGCTCAAAAGCGTAGCACCGACCAAATTTTGCAGGCCGGGTGGTATCTGCTGGAGCTGATCAATGAAATTTTGGACTTGGCCTTGATCGAGTCTGGAAAGCTTTTGCTGTTGCAAGAGTCCGTATCGCTGGCCGAAGTCCTGGCTGAGTGCGAAACGATGATTGAACCGCAGGCCAAAAAACGTGGCATTGGGGTGCGTTTTCCGGCGTTCGAACTGCAGCATTGGGTCAAGGCGGACCGCACGCGGGTTAAACAAGTCTTTATCAATCTGCTTTCAAACGCCATCAAATACAACAGAACCGATGGCACCGTCATCGTATCCCTGGCTGTAAACAAGCTGGGGCGTATGCGCATTGCCGTTGACGACACCGGTGAAGGCCTGGCAGCTGAAGAAATTGCACAACTGTTCCAACCATTCAATAGGTTGGGTCAAGAGGCGACGACAGAGGAGGGCACAGGCATAGGCTTGGTGGTGTGCAAACGCTTGGTTGAGTTGATGGGTGGAACCATTGGTGTGCAGAGCACTGTCGGTAAAGGCAGTTCGTTCTGGATAGAGCTGGAATTGACGGACGCGCAGCAAATCAGCGCCAACGTAGATACAGAAGTTTTGACGGCTGCACCTGTTGCCGCCGCCGGAGAACGCGTTTACACGGTACTCTATGTTGAAGATAACCCAGCCAATTTGATGCTGGTGGAAGCTTTGATTGAACGGCGAGGCGATACGCGCTTGCTGTGCGCAACCAATGCCGCCCAGGGGATCGAAATCGCACGAACCACGCAGCCCAACCTCATTTTGATGGATATCAATTTGCCCGGAATGAGTGGCACGAAGGCGCTCGCCATTTTGGCCGCAGACCCTGAAACCGCGCACATACCGGTCATTGCTATCAGTGCCAATGCCATGCCCAGCGATATTGACAAAGGGTTGGCAGCTGGGTTTTTGCGCTACATGACCAAACCCATTCGGGTTGATCAATTCATGGAAACGCTGGATGAAGTGTTCACCATGGGCTCGGACAACGCGGAACTGCCCGGTTAAAAGTCAACCGCACGGTTAAGCGGGCGCGTGCGGTGGGTCGTCATTGGCATTGTTCCCAATCAAACCATGCGTTGCCTTGTAGGCGATTTGTGCCTTGGACAGTCCATTTATCACCTCATCAATGGCCGCGAAATCCGGTTCAGGTGCTGATTGCAAGGCGACCAACCGCTCTCTCAATATCTGGTACTGTTCGCGCGCAACCACTTGCTCCATAGTGCTGTCGGTTCCATTGGGTAAAACATGTACTTCGTTCATATCGCTATTTCCTGGGGTTGAGTGCTTTGGGTAACGGCCGATGCCTTGATAAATCGGTGCACAAAATGCAACTTGGTGATGGACCGTTTGCTCAGAACAAACGGATAGAAATCGCGCAAACCCATGCCCAGTGAAAATTCATTCAATACGCTGGTCAGGCCTGCCCACGCATTGATGAAATCGAGAAACGCTTCGTCGCCCTGTTCTTCCATACCGTTTTCGTTTTCAAAACGGTACAGCACTTCTTTCTCGAATGGGTCTTTCAATAGGCCTATGCGTCCACTGCCCATACCAGAGCCCATTGCGATGTCCAAAGTGTCGACCATGTGCAAATAGTGCGCCCAGGTTTCAGCCCAATCTTCCCAAGGATGTGCACTGGCATAAGCGCTAACACTCGTGCTTTCCCAATCCGCCGCGGCGCCGTTGGCGTAATAATTTTGCAAAGCTGACGCATAGTCTTGGCGCTCATCGCCAAAGAGCATTCGAAAGGGTTCCAGCCACTGGCTGTTTTCAAGCAAACGACTCCAGTAATAGTGCCCTGACTCATGCCGGACGTGCCCCAGGATCGTGCGATAGGGCTCTTGCAGCGCAGTGCGTATCGCTTCGCGGGCAGCGTCGTCTGCCTCGTTGATGTTGATGGTGATGATTCCGTCCATGTGTCCGGTTTTGACGGGTGTGGGTTCAAAGTCTGCCAACAAATCAAATGCCATGCCGTGCTGCACATCCTCGTCCAACCGCGATTGAACGGGCAGACCCAGCGCAATTAACGATGAAACCAGTCTGCGCTTGGCGCGCTCTACCTTGTGCCAAAGCGGCGCATTGGCAGCAACGGTTTGGTCAGGGATCATGCGGTTTAACCGACAGCAACGGCAAAGCGAATGCTGGTCGCCCGCTGATGCGGTTATCAACCAGTTGCATTGCGGAGCAAGATCAAAATTTGCACAGCGTCTGTAGATCGTGTCGCTCTGAAGCACGCCAGCAACACGCCAATTGCCAACACCATCTAGTGGTTCTATGGACAACATGGCGGCCTTCTCCGGCTCAAATCCCAGTGCCAATCCACAATGCAGGCACAAATGGTTGCGAAAGAATACGGGATACCCGCAACTGCATTTACCAATGCGGTTGATGACCGGCTGCCATTGCCTTGGCGGCACTTTTAACGATAGTTCTTGCACTGGCTCCTTTCTATGACTTGCGCTCAAGGCTAGTCTTTGTAAGCGATGTAATCCGTGCGTTGTCGCACACTCTGTCCATACAGACCTCAGTGTTGTAGCAATGGCGCAGACGCCTGCTGGGCATGTTGCAGCGCTTTGCGGATCTTTTCATTGTCTTGCTCGCGCAGCCCTTGTGAGAGTTCGCGAGCGGCTTCGGCACGCGCATTGGCATAGGTCTGTAACCATTCAAGTTGTGGAGCCGACGGCGCCGCTCCAGCTGGTTGGGCCGCCATCAATTGCTCAAAGCTTCGTTCATACACCGCCGCAACATCTGTATCGATATGGCCAGCCAGTTCATCAAACGATTGGCTGTTATGGGCACCGCTTGACATCAAGCTACCCCAGCGCTGGCTTAGGTGCTGGTCCTCTGCTACAAATTGCTGGATGGCAGCGTTTGCCTTTTTTTCCTCACCCAAGCGGTAGCGGGGTTCGGGCAAATACCATACAAGCAAGGCCGTGCCCAACACCATCAGCACCGCTGTAGCGGCTGCCAACTTGGTGCTTGGGATGTCTCCGCCTGGCCACCAACTCCGAGCCAGTACCAGGCCCAAGAGTGCACCTGCCAACAGGCCACCGCCATGGGCTGCGTTGTCAATACCTTGCACGAAGAAACCCACGCACAACATCAGCAAAGCGAAGACCGCTGCACCGCCGAACAGCCAGCGGAATTCGCCCGGTTCTACGCTGTGCCTTTCGCGCCATAAGAACACCAGCAGCGCGCCATACAGGCTGAAAATGGCGCCCGATGCGCCACCCGATACAGCCTGGTTGCCGTGCAAGACTAGCGACACCAAGTTGCCCAACAGTCCGCTCAGGATATATAGCAAAAAAAATCGCCAGCGCCCATAAAGCTGCTCCACCAGCCGACCCACATCCCACAAAGCCCACATATTGACGGCCAGATGGATAACACCAAAGTGGATAAAGAGTGCGGTGAACAGCCGCCACCACTGCCCGTCTTGCGTGGCAGGGCCAAAATTTGCACCCCATGCGAGTTGCACACCGTTGGGCGTGTGCCAGAAGCCAGCGCCCGCAAAAAGCATGAGCGCGAAGACCAGCACATTCACGGCCAACAGGCCCGTGGTAACAGGCACTCTGCGCGGATGCGCGGTCATCATCGCGGTCAGGCTGGCGTTCGGATTGGAAGCGAATGGTTCGATGGGTTGTGAAGCTGCCATGGACATCAAAATCGGGGTGTAGGCAACTGGGTAGCCGGTTTGGTAAAAGATTTGCGCGCCTTCGCGGCTCCTGCGCCGCTACCGGTATCGGTTGCTGTGCCCTGGGCTGTGCTTACGGCTTGGTCGGGTGCGCAGGTCAGGGATGCAAACGTGGCCTTGAGTTCTTTCTTGAGCGTTTGCAGTTGTCGTATGTGGGCGTCAATTTCTGCCATCTTGGCGTTGAGTTGTTGCTCAATGTCGGCGCGTCCGAATTGGCCCGCCGCAAACTGCGGCAATATCGCGCGGATTTCAGTAAGCGAAAACCCCAGAGACTGTGCCCCGCGCACAAAGCGCATAGATTCAACGTGAGCCTCAGTGTAGGCGCGGTAGCCGTTGATTTGGCGCGTGGGCGCGGCAATCAGGCCTTGTTTTTCGTAATAGCGCACCGTGTCGGTTGACACATCGCTCGCCTTTGCAAGTTGACTGATGTTCATGGTGGTGAGCGGATGGTGCAAAAGAGTGCTTGACCTTGGAGCATAGACCAAGCTTTAGAGTTCCCGCACCTTCACATTTTTCTGCACTCTATGCCAAACATTTCCGCTATTTATTGCTGCGTGTTCACGGTGGCCATTTTTGCCAGCACCACCCATGCGCAACCCACTACCGTAGCGCCCAACGAACTGCCACGGGTCGGCTTCTCCATCATCAAAACTGGCAAGGTTGCGGTTACAGAGCGCTTGCTGCTGCCCGATGGCAGCTTTGACAAGAAGATTGACACCAACTTCTCGGCGTTCTTGATCAAGCACACGCAGGACTATTTGTTGTTCGATACCGGCTTGGGCAGCAAAATCGACGCGCAGTACGAACAAGACATGCCCTACTGGCAGCGCCCGTTCTTCAAATTTGACAGGCCCGTGACGCCAGCCCGCCAACAGTTGGACGCTGCCGGCTTTGCCCCGGTGCAAAAAATTATCATCAGCCACAGCCATTGGGACCACGCAGGTGGAGTGGGGGACTTTCCTGAGGCACAGGTATTCGCGTCCCAAGACGAGATGCCCGTCATCGCGCAGCCGACTGCCGGCGCAGGCGGCACCTGGCCGTCGCAAGTGGCAGACCCCGTCATCGATTGGATACCGTTGGTGCTAAAGCCCGTAACATACAAGGGCTACGCACAGAGTCTGGACTTGTTCAACGACGGCAGTGTGGTGCTGGTGGCCATGCCGGGTCACACCGCAGGGTCGATCGGCATGTTTGTCACCGTCGACAGCGGCACCTGCTATTTCTTCATCGGCGATGTGGCCTGGAAGGCCGGTGCCGCACGTCTGGGGGCACCCAAGTTTTGGGCGGCCAGCATCATCGTGGACCACGACCGCGCACAAACCCTGCACAGCGTGGAGCAGGTGCGCGATGTGGCCCTAAAGTACCCCGATCTGGTCTTGGTGCCAGCCCATGATGGCGCAGCGCAAGACGCGTTGGGGTACTTTCCGCACTGGGTGCGGTAGACGTTTGCTTTAGCAGATGAAGACTTACCGATCAACGCGTTTTTTTCGTCAATTCGGCCTGGGTCATGGGCCTTTGATCCGCATACTCAAAGTAATTCGTTGTGGTGGAGCAACCAGTGGCTGACTTCGGCTTGTAGTTGTGCCAACGGCGCGGTGGCGTCTACCTTTAGTACGCCGGGTTCGCCGCTGGGGTCCTCCAACGTGGTGAATTGGTTGTATACCAGAGCGGTTGAAAAGAAATGGGTATCGGCACGCGCGGCCACACGTTGCAGCGCCTGTTCATGCCCAATGGCCATGAAAACAAAGCGCAAGCCTGGCGCCGCGCCGCGTAGACGTGTGCGATAGGCTTGTTTCAGGGCCGAGCAGGTCATCACGACGCCTTGCGTTTGACTTTGCAACTGTTCGCATAGCGTAGTCAACCAACCGTCGCGGTCCGCGTCGGTGAGTGGCACACCGCGTGCCATCTTGTCGCGGTTGGCGGTGCTGTGAAAGTCATCACCTTCCACCATTGGCAGACCTATGGTGTGCGAAAGCACAGTCCCGAGGCTGGATTTGCCGCAACCGGCCACGCCCATGATCACAATCGAATGCATTGTTAGTAAATAGTGAAGGCAGCGCGAACCTGGATCAGCATGCCAAGTGACAAATCAGTATTTTCGCTGGGCGCACGGTGCTTCCGTTGACATTTCGGTGCACACCGCGCTGCAATGTGAATGTTTAAGAACGCAGATTCAAGTACGAAGTGCAACGTTCTGAAACGGGTTGGGCCAAGAGTGCATAGGATGCACGCTTATGACCAGCCAGTCCTAAACGTTGCACCATGACCTATACCCACTTGACCCAAGAAG
>JBDTAG010000474.1:0-2776 GCA_039924745.1 Rhodoferax sp. | reverse complement strand
ATAGCACCGGCCCTGGGCGTGGCCAGGGTCGCTCGACCGGTTTGGGTTAGCCGATCAAGCGGCCGTCGGCTGAGATCATGCTTTGCGTGACGTAAGCTGTGCCGCGGCTGCGGGCGTCCGGGGCAATGCGAAAGCCGCCCAGCTCGATCGGGCTGCGGCGCGCGAATGCGCTCAAGGTGTTGGCGCGGTTGATGCTGCCCTCCATGCTCTGAAGGACCTCGTGCGTATAGCGCGCCGACACATATCCGGCCAAACTCAACGGGGTGGGCGGTTCGTCAAAGAAGCGGTTGAGTGCGGCGCGGTACGCTTTGACGATGGGCAGGGTTGAGTTCACCATTGGAACGACCTGGGTTGCGATCATGGGCGTGAAGCGCGACATACCCATTTGCTGGATGCTCTGCAGGTTTACGTCTGACATGGCAATGATGTAGCGTTGCACCTCTTGCTTTTCTACGCCTTGTGAAAACCGGACCAGCTCCGGCGTTCCGCCGATGAAGAGCAGCACGCGGGGGCTCTCGGCATTTAACGACTGCGCCAGATCCCGCAAATCACCCGGCGTGGTGTACGAGACGATGGAGAGTTTGAGCACCTTGGCCACTTGTTGCAGGTCAGTCTTGTAAGCCGCGTGCTCGACTGCAGACCCGTACACCGCGCCTACTTGGGAAATACCCATCACTGACAACGATCGGATGGCGTGCGCAATTTGCTCCTGGCGCGACGCGAAGATGGTAAAGGTGCTGGGCGATGCAACGGCTTCGACATTTTGTAGCCAGGGTGCGACGTGTGCCAGTTCGGGCAATTCGCGGCTGAGAATGCCAACCAATTGGGATGCCGCCCGGTCACCGGTCGTGCCAAACAGTGCGATGCACTGGGGCTCGGTTTTAAGCGTATCTACGGCGTCCCGCAGGCTTGCCGCCGAGCCATCTACTTCCAACACCAGGTGTTTGACAGCGGACCCCTGCAGGCCACCACGGCTGTTGATGTCTTGCCAGGCGGCGCGGGATCCGACCAAGAAGTCCTTGGATACATCGATCTGGCTGGTGGACGTATCCACAATTTGCGCCGCAGTGACGGTACGTGCTCCCTTGTTCGGTTGCGCCCAAACTGGTGCGGCGCAGGCGAGCGAGAGGCCTGCGAGCATGCGTACAACGTCTCTGCGGCTGGGGTTGAATGGGGAGTTCATGGTGTTTTGGGCTCCAGTGCCGGATGAAAGGCGTCGGGCCAACGCCCGCCGCGCTACTAAAGTGATAGCTACAAATTTAGATTGCACGAGGGCTATCGGGTCATTTGATGCAGAGGTCGGTGGCTGCGAATTTGTCTAGGGCAATGGAAGCTGTCAAGCCGGTGCGGCGAAGAATTGCGAAGGTGTTTGTTGTTGTCATGTGCATGCTGCTTCCGTTGATTGAAGACGGTGTAGCGTAGAAATTTCTTATGACGAAAACATGACAAATTCTTAAAGATCCGGCAACAACCCGCGGCGGCTAAAACAAAGTTGCAGAAGGTCGCAAATCAGACGCTTTGTCACAGACTTGTCATAAAAACTTCTTAAAGTCCATTCATTCCTCAACCAACTGAATGAAGGTTATCCATGCGAATTGCTTCCAAATTGCCGATCTTGTCCCTGACCCTGGCTACCACGCTGGGCTTTGCCGGTGTTGTGAGTGCACAGGAGATCACAGGTGCAGGTGCATCGTTTCCCGCGCCCATTTACGCAAAATGGGCCTCGGAATACAACAAGGCGACCGGCATCAAGGTGAACTACCAGTCCATCGGATCTGGTGGCGGTATCAAGCAAATTGACTCCAAAACGGTCGATTTCGGTGCTTCCGACATGCCCCAGACCGATGAAGTGCTGAAGTCCAAGGGTCAGATGCAGTTCCCCACCATCATGGGTGGCGTGGTCCCCGTCATCAACATCAAGGGCATTGAGCCAGGCCAACTCAAGCTGACCGGTCCATTGTTAGGCGACATTTTTCTGGGCAAGGTTTCCCGTTGGAACGACCCGGCCATCAAGGCTTTGAACCCCGGTCTGGCGCTACCAGACGCTGCCATTGCGCAAGTCCGCCGGGCCGATGGTTCAGGCACTACATTTATCTTCACGAACTACCTGAGCAAGGTCAATGCTGAGTGGAAGTCCAAAGTGGGCGAGGGCACTGCAGTGAATTGGCCAGTCGGTGCTGGTGGCAAAGGCAATGAAGGCGTAGCAGCGTTTGTGGCTCGCCTGCCCAACTCGATTGGCTACACCGAGTACTCTTACGTCAAGCAGAACAAGCTTAACTACGCGATCATGCAAAACTCGTCCGGCGTGTTTGTGAAGCCCGAAGATGATTCCTTCAAGGCCGCTGCTGCTGGCGCAGATTGGAGCAAGTCGTTCTATCAAATTTTGACCAACCAGCCTGGCAAGGACGCATGGCCCATTTCTGGCGCTACTTTTATCCTGATGCACCTCACGCAAGACAAACCAGCAAAAGCTACCGAAGCACTGAAATTCTTCAACTGGGCCTATGCCAATGGTGGCAAGTCTGCAGCAGATCTGGACTATGTGCCTATGCCTGCTTCAGTGGTCGATGCGGTCCACAAATCTTGGGGTGATATCAAGGACACAGCTGGCAAGCCAGTGGCGTTTAAATAAGCGGCTATTGCATTGCGTTCAGAAGGGATCTGCAGGCAAAACTACTATGTCAACTACACTTGTACACAGCGATCTTTCCTCTAGCCCCTCTGCATCTCAGTCGGTTCGCGCAATGACCCAACCTCCACCTGTCAAAAGAGCCCG
>JBDTAG010000473.1:0-3472 GCA_039924745.1 Rhodoferax sp. | reverse complement strand
GTGGCAGTAGCTTTGCTTTGACGCCGCCGCCGGGGAGTGCGGTCGAAAACGAGACTGCCGAACGCAGACCCATGCCGGGGCGGTGGGTGCTGTGCGGGCCCCAAACGCGGCCCATATCCACTGGGTGCCCAGGGCCCGTGCATTCCATGATGGTCCTGCTCATGCCGGATGCCTTGCATGCGCTGACGGGACTGCAGGTGCCCAATTTGATAGACCAGTTTGTAGATGCCAGTGCAGTGTTGCCGCCCGACTGGTTGCCCATGCTCCAGCACGTGCAAAACGCGCCAGACGACGCGCAGCGCATGCAGGTGCTGGAGGACTTTTTGGAGCCCCGCTGGCAGCAGTGCAGGCCCGGCCAGCTCTTGGCTCGCCAGCATTTTTCAGATTGGGCGACACACCTGGCGCACCGAGCCGCCGTGTCGGCTCCGGGGCGCAGCCTGCGCCAACTGGAACGGCGCATCAAGCAGTGGTCCGGTTTGCCGCTGCGCGAGCTGCGCGTGATGGGCCGCTCCGAAGAAGCCTTCTTTGCGACCGCTGCACTGGCCACACAAACGACCGGCAAGTTGGATTGGGCGCAGATAGCGGCCGATACGGGCTACTCCGACCAATCCCACATGATCCGCACCACCCGCCGCATCACTGGCTTTACGCCGGATGCACTGGGCAAAGGCATTCAGCTAGAGGAGAGCTTCTGGGCCTATCGGTTGTGGATGTAGCCCCCCCGGATCTTTATGCCGAAGCCTTCACCTTCAAGCGCCACGCATGCAACAGTGGCTCGGTGTAGCCGCTAGGTTGCACCAGCCCCTTGAACACCAAATCGCAAGCCGCCTTGTAAGCCATCGACGTAGCAAAGTTGCCCGCCATGGGTTTATACAACTTGTCCCCCGCGTTCTGCTTGTCCACCACCGCAGCCATGCGTTCAAATGTCTCTGTCACTTGCGCTTTGGTGACGACACCATGCAACAACCAATTCGCCATGTGCTGGCTGCTAATGCGCAGCGTGGCGCGGTCTTCCATCAGGCCGATGTTGTGGATGTCGGGCACCTTGGAGCAGCCCACGCCTTGGTCGACCCAGCGCACCACATAGCCCAGTATGCCTTGGGCGTTGTTGTCCAGCTCTTGCTGCTTCTCGGCCGCAGTCCAGTTGGGGGTGTTGGTCACCGGCACTTGCAGCAGGTTGTCCAAAAGCCCCGAGCGCGCCTTTTCGTAGTTGGTCTTTTCCAGTTCCTTTTGCACATCGCTGACCAGCACCTGGTGGTAGTGCAGGGCGTGCAGCGTGGCGCCGGTGGGGCTGGGCACCCAGGCGGTGTTGGCACCAGCTTTGGGGTGGGCGATCTTTTGCTTGAGCATCTCGGCCATCAGGTCGGGCATGGCCCACATGCCCTTGCCGATTTGGGCCTTGCCGCGCAAACCGCAGCTCAATCCGACCAACACGTTGTTCTTTTCGTATGCGGCAATCCAGGCGCTGGTTTTCATGTCGCCCTTGCGGATCATGGGGCCGGCTTGCATGGCGGTGTGCATCTCGTCGCCCGTGCGGTCCAGGAAGCCGGTGTTGATGAAGGCTACACGGCTGCTGGCGGCGGCAATGCAGGCCTTCAAGTTGACCGACGTACGGCGCTCTTCGTCCATGATTCCGAGCTTGACCGTGCTGTCTTTGAGGCCCAGCATCTTCTCAACGCGGCTGAACAGCTCGTCGGCAAAAGCCACTTCGGCCGGGCCGTGCATCTTGGGCTTGACGATGTAGACCGAGCCCTTGCGCGAGTTGCGGATAGCGTCTTTCTTGCTGCGGGCCAGGTCGTGCATCGCAATCGTGGTGGTGACGACAGCGTCCAAGATGCCTTCGGGGATCTCTTGTGTGCTGCCGTCTTTGGCGGTGTAGAGGATGGCCGGGTTGGTCATCAGGTGGCCGACATTGCGCACAAACATCAGGCTGCGGCCGTGCAGTGTGACCTTGCCTTTGCCGTTGGCTGCCGAGTACACGCGGTCGGGGTTGAGGCCGCGCGTCATGGTCTTGCCACCCTTTTCGAACGATTCGATGAGCGTGCCATTCAAAATGCCCAACCAGTTGCTGTAGGCCAGTACCTTGTCGTCGGCATCCACCACGGCGACCGAATCTTCCAAGTCCAGGATGGTAGAGAGTGCGGATTCCAACACCAGGTCGCTCACGCCCGCCGCATCGGTCTTGCCGATGGGAGTTTCGCGGTTGATGATGATGTCCAGGTGCAGGCCGTTGTGCTGCAGCAAGATGCTGTAGGGTGCTTTGTGTTCGCCCTGAAAGCCGATGAACTGGCTGTTGTCTTGCAGTTTGGAGGTGCCTCCGTCCTTCAGCGACACGACCAAGTGACCATCTTTGCTAACGCGGTAGCCGGTGGAGCCGACGTGTGAGCCCTTCTTCAACGGTGCGGTGCGGTCCAGCACGTTGCGTGCGTATTCAATGACCTTTTTGCCGCGCTTGGGGTTGTAGCCGACGGTCTTGCCGTTCTTCTGAATCGTCTTCTCGCAACCCTTGTCTTCGCTGATGACATCGGTGCCGTACAGCGCGTCGTACAGACTGCCCCAGCGGGCGTTGGCGGCGTTCAGCGCGTAGCGGGCATTCAACACCGGCACCACGAGCTGTGGCCCTGCCTGTTTGGCCAGTTCGGCGTCCACATTGCTGGTGGTGATCTTGGCCTTCTTGGGGCTCTCGACCAAGTAACCAATCTTTTGCAAAAAGCTGCGGTAAGCTGGCATATCGGTGATGGGGCCGGGGTGGGCGGTGTGCCACGCGTCCATCTCGGTCTGGATGCGGTCGCGCTCGGCCAACAGGGCGATATTTTTGGGTGCTAGATCGGCCACGATGGCGTCAAAGCCTTTCCAGAATGCCTCGGGTGAAACACCTGTGCCGGGCAAGACCTGGGTTTCGATAAAACGGTGCAGGTTGCTGGCAACTTGCAGGCCGTGGGCATAAGTACGTTCGGTAGTGCGTTCGGTCGTGCGTTCGGTAGTAGTCATGGCGGGGTTCTTTTCGTAAAGTGAACTGGAAACTAAAAAAATGCGCGCTCGGTATCAACCGGGCGTCTTGAGGAAATAGTAGGTGGTCAGCGTGGCGCCCACGGCGATGACGATGCGGCGCAGCCACGGGCCTTGCAACCGGCGTGCCAAGCGTACGCCAATGTAGCCACCCGCGCTGGCTGCCACCAGCATGATCAACGTGTGTGGCCAACTGATGGCGCCTGCGGTGATGAAGGTCACCACGGTGATGCTGTACACCACCGAGGACAATAAATTCTTCAACGCGTTGACTTCGTGCAGGTCTTCGTGCCCGGCAATGGAGAGGCTGGCCATCATCAAAATGCCCATGCCTGCGCCGAAGAATCCGCCGTAGACCGATACCAGGCATTGCGCCAACCAACCTGCAACCGAGTTTGACTGCACTGCCACCTGTGGCTTGCCCGTGGTGTCTGTCAAAGCATGGCGCTCGCGCCGCCGTTTG
>JBDTAG010000472.1:0-7086 GCA_039924745.1 Rhodoferax sp. | reverse complement strand
GGTCCGAACCACCACTGGCGGTGTCACTGCCATGGAATCATGGTTGCCCTGTACGACCAAGGCGCCGGCTTCGGCGAGCTGCATGATGCGGTCCACGACAGCACCAGGGTCGGCGCCATAACCCACCAGGTCACCGAGGAACACAAACTGCTGGGCCTGTTGCGTATGTGCATGGGCCAAGCAGGTGTCAAGCGCCTGCAGATTGGCGTGGATATCGGACAGCAAGGCGATGCGCACAAATTCCCCTGTTCACCAGCCTCGCGGTGTGCGGGCCTTTACGCGATCATGCCTCAGGAAACGGACGTTAGGCTTGCTGTGCGAGCGAAAGCATGTGGCCCAGCCTGGGGTCGCCCTTGCCGCCCAGCACCTGCAGGTACGCAGCTTGCACCGCATGTGGGCCCATGTGGCGCTCCACGCGCAGCCACGGGTGGCTAGGGTGTGCGGCCTCAGCTATAAAGGCGTGCCAAGACTGAACCAGCCGTTGGCCCAGACCCTGGGGTCCCCAATCACCACTGCGCTTTTTGATCTGCGCGGGTGCAAAAAAGAGCGTGGCCTTGGGGCCGGGCACATCTTTAGCACCGCCCATGTCAGAGACATGTGTGGCTCCGATAGAGCTGCTGTATTTCAGGCCTTTGCAGTGTGTATGCAGCGCCTTGCGAAAGGCGGCATTGCCGGCAAAGTCCACGTATATGCTGGGCGCATCGGCCGCAATCTGGTCCAGTTGTTCGTAGGTCAGCACGCGGTGGTAACAGCCCAAGCTTTCGCAAAAGGCCACGTTGCCGGGAGATGTAAGCCCCACCACTTCTACACCCGCGCGCTGCGCCAGTTGAAAAGCCGTGCCGTATGCGGTTTTGCTGGATGCACTGGACAGCAACAAGAGTGCAGGCTGCGCTGGGTCGGCTGTGGCACCAAAAAAATCGTTGTCGGCCAAAAAATCATCAATTAACCACGAGGTGATGAACAGTGGCCGCAGCAGAGCCTGCACGTCCTCGGTCTCAGCGGTGTAAAACGGGTCAGCCGCACAGCGCATGTACTGGTTGTAGACCGGGTGCAACTGCGCACGGTGCGGTGCGCCGTCATAGAACGAGCCCAAGGATACTTTGGCCGGTGCCAAATCGACGGAGCTGGACATCGGGAAGTAACCGTAGAGGCGTTCACCCACTGGCACATCAGGGTGACGTGATTCAAGCACCGTGCCAAAGCCCCACACTGGAATGCGACCCCACTGCACACCATCCTCGCCAGGTGCTACCGGGTAGAACTGCCAGTACTGCATGGCATCGCCCATGGCCGCGTAGGTGATGTTGTTGGAGGTCAGTGCAAAGCGTTCAATGTTCACACGCACCTGGCCATCAGGCAAGGTGGGGGTAGTCAATGTGCGCACCGAGGTGGTGGCCAATTGGTCCTTACGCACCAGAAATTCGGTAGTGTCAGAAGTGATCATTCCGCCACCTTAATGCAATCTGCCAGACGCAACAAGCTGTTGCGGGCACGTTGGCGACATGACACCGATATACAGATGTGCGGTTGCATTACGCTGACGCTTTTCTGACGCAAATGGACAAGACAGGGGTTTGTCCTAGCAACAAATGTTCCAAACCGTTGCAATATGTTGGCAATGA
Organism: Rhodoferax sp.; assembly: GCA_039924745.1. Taxonomy (GTDB): domain Bacteria; phylum Pseudomonadota; class Gammaproteobacteria; order Burkholderiales; family Burkholderiaceae_C; genus Allorhodoferax. Next base: position 5,464 of record JBDTAG010000472.1, on the reverse strand, counting down.
CGACAGACTTTATTTTGCAGACGCAACAGCTCACCAAAGAATTCAAGGGCTTCGTTGCGGTAGACAGGGTTGATTTGAAAGTGCGCAGGGGTTCGATCCACGCCATGATTGGTCCTAACGGGGCTGGCAAGACCACCTGTTTCAATCTGCTGACCAAGTTCTTAAAGCCGACCAGCGGGGCCATTTTGTTCAATGGCCAAGACATAACGACGGAAGCGCCTGCGCAGATTGCACGTCGCGGCATCATCCGTTCGTTCCAGATTTCGGCAGTCTTCCCGCACTTAAGTGTGTTGGAGAACGTGCGCGTGGCGCTGCAACGCAAGTTGGGTACGTCATTCCACTTCTGGCGCTCTGAACAGTCGTTGGATAGTTTGAACGAGCGCGCTTTGGATTTGCTGAGGGCGGTCGATCTGGAGCCTTACGCCAAAATCCCGACCGTGGAGCTGAGCTATGGCCGCAAACGCGCGCTGGAGATTGCCACGACACTGGCCATGGACCCCGAGTTGATGCTGCTGGACGAACCCACCCAAGGCATGGGTCTGGAAGACGTGGACCGCATTCGCCAACTGATTAAAAAAGTCGCAGCTAACCGCACGGTGCTGATGGTGGAGCACAACATGAGCGTGGTCTCCAGTATTGCGGACACCATTACCGTGCTGCAGCGTGGCGCAATGTTGGCTGAAGGGCCGTATACCGAGGTGTCTAAAAACCCCGCAGTGATCGAGGCCTACATGGGCAGTGCCGATACCGAATTGGTTGGGGCACACTGATGGGAGCGAAGTTTTTAGAGGTGCGGGATCTGCACGCCTGGTATGGCGAATCCCATGTGTTGCATGGCGTGAATTTCCATGTCAACGAAGGCGAAGTGCTGACGCTGCTGGGCCGCAACGGCGCGGGGCGCACCAGCACCAGGCGCGCCATCATGGGCCTGACTGGTAGTCGAAAAGGCTCCATCAAGGTGATGGGTAAGGAAACCATTGGTTTGGCCACCCACCGCATTGCACGATTGGGTATTGGCTACTGCCCCGAAGAGCGTGGCATTTTCTCCAGTCTTTCGGCTGAAGAAAACTTGATGCTGCCGCCCGAGCTTTCCAAAGGTGGCATGAGCGTAGATGAAATTTATGCCATGTTCCCCAATTTGAAGGAACGTGCCAACAGCCAGGGCACCCGTTTGTCCGGTGGCGAGCAGCAGATGCTCGCTGTGGCCCGTATTTTGCGAACCGGTGCACGCCTGTTGTTGCTGGATGAAATCTCCGAAGGACTGGCTCCCGTCATCGTGCAAAAGCTCGCCGAGATGGTCAAGATGCTGCGCACCAAGGGTTACACCATCGTCATGGTTGAGCAAAACTTCCGTTTCGCCGCGCCGCTGGCCGACCGCTTTCTGGTGATGGAGCACGGCGAGATTCAACAGGAATTCACGCAGGCCGAATTGCCCTCCCGCCTTGCCAAGTTGCACGAGTACCTTGGCGTTTGATTGTTTCGTCGTCCCATTGATCTTTAGGAGAACACCATGAAATTGAAAAAAATTGCCCTTGCTTCTGCAGTCGTCTGCACCGCGGCCCTGGGCCTGAATACCGCCGCCCACGCGCAGGTTTCGGGTGATGTGATCAAGATCGGTTTCATTACCGACATGTCCGGTCTGTATGCCGATATCGACGGTCCAGCGGGCGCCGAAGCCATCAAGATGGCCATTGCCGATATGGGTGGCGCGATCAAAGGCAAAAAAATTGAAATTCTGGTGGCAGACCACCAGAACAAGCCCGATGTTGCTGCCTCCAAGGCGCGCGAATGGTTTGACCAGCAGGGCTTGGACATGCTGATTGGCGGCACCAACTCTGGCACCAGCTTGGCCATGGCCAAGGTCGCGCTGGAAAAGAAAAAGCCATTCCTGTCGATTGGTGCCGGATCTTCTGCACTGACGAATGAGCAATGCTCACCGTACACGATTCACTACGCATACGACACCGCTGCGCTGGCCAAGGGTACTGCTCCGACCATCGTCAAGAACGGTGGCAAAAGCTGGTATTTTCTGACCGCTGACTACGCCTTCGGCACCGCGCTACAGGCAGACGCCACAGCCGCGGTGACCAAGGCGGGCGGCACGGTTGTGGGTTCGGTGCGCGCACCGTTGTCTTCCAGTGACTTCTCTTCGTTCTTGCTGCAAGCACAATCGAGCAAGGCGCAGATTCTAGGTCTGGCCAATGCGGGTGGTGACACGATCAACGCGATCAAGGCCGCGAACGAATTCGGCCTGACCAAGACCATGAAGCTGGCCGGCCTGCTGATGTTCATCAACGATGTGCACGCGCTCGGCCTCAAAGCCACACAAGGCATGTACCTGACCGACAGCTGGTACTGGAACCAGACGCCTGAATCGCGTGCCTGGAGCAAGCGCTTCTTCGAAAAATTCAAGCGCATGCCATCGAGCCTGCAGGCCGCCGATTACTCGGTGACTGAGTTTTACCTCAATGCGGTCAAGGCTGCGGGCACCGATGACGGCGAGAAGGTCATGGCGCAGATGCGCAAGTCCAAGGTCAACGACATGTACGCCAAGGGTGGCTGGATACGCGCTGACGGCACCATGATGCACGACATGTACCTGATGCAAGTGAAGACGCCAGAAGCTGCAACTACGCCGTGGGACTACTACAACGTGGTCGCCACGACCAAGGCAGAAGACGCCTTCACGACCAAGGCCGAGTCCAAGTGCAGCTTGTGGAAGTAATCTGAACATGGAAATCTTCGGCATCCCGATACAGGCCTTTCTGGGCCAACTCCTGCTAGGCCTGGTCAACGGATCGTTTTACGCGATGTTGAGCCTGGGGTTGGCGGTTATCTTCGGGTTGCTGGGGATCGTGAATTTCGCACACGGCGCGCTCTACATGATTGGCGCTTACGTGGCATTTGTCGCGCTAGACCGGTTTGGCATCAACTTCTGGTTTGCGCTGATCATCTCTCCGTTAGTGGTGGGCGCGCTGGGCGTAGTCATAGAGCGCACGTTGCTCAAGCGCCTCTACAAGATTGACCCTATCTACGGTTTGTTGTTGACGTTTGGGTTGGCGCTGATTGCGGAGGGCGTTTTCCGTTATTGGTTCGACGTGTCGGGCCAGTCGTACCCGGTCCCTGACCTGCTGCAAGGCGCTACCAATCTGGGCTTCATGGTGTTGCCGAATTACCGCGCATTCGTGGTTTTTGCATCCGTGGTGGTGTGTTTCAGCACCTGGTTTGTCATCGAGCGCACGCGCCTGGGTGCTTACCTGCGCGCTGGTACTGAAAATCCGACGCTGGTACAAGCCTTTGGCATCAACGTACCCATGATGGTGATGTTGACTTATGGCGGTGGCTGTGGACTTGCGGCGCTGGCCGGTGTGCTGGCTGCACCCATCATCCAGGTTACGCCGTTGATGGGCAGCAACCTGATCATTGTGGTATTTGCCGTCGTGGTGATTGGCGGCATGGGCTCGATTCTTGGCTCCATATTGACTGGGCTGGCATTGGGTCTGATTGAGGGGTTGACCAAGGTGTTTTACCCAGAGGCTTCGAGCATCGTCGTGTTCGTGATCATGGCGATCGTGCTGATGATCCGGCCTGCCGGCCTGTTCGGTAAGGAAAAATAATGAGCGCGGCTCCCGACAATATTCAAAAAGCCGGCCACATCGCGCTGTGGGCGGGATTAGCCATTTTGGTGGCCGCACCGTTCATTGGCCTGTACCCGGTGTTCATGATGAAGGCGTTGTGTTACGCCATCTTTGCCTGTGCATTCAACCTGCTGCTGGGTTACACGGGCCTGCTATCTTTTGGGCATGCGGCCTACCTGGGCGCCGCGGCGTATGCGACGGGTTGGCTGGTGCGCTCAGCAGGCTGGCCGCCAGAACTGGGCATCCTCGCTGGCACGGTCGTCGCAGCCTTTTGCGGTTTGCTGATCGGGCTGATCGCCATCCGCCGCCAAGGTATCTATTTTGCGATGGTTACTTTGGCTATGGCGCAGATGATTTATTTTGTATTTTTGCAAGCGCCTTTCACCGGTGGTGAAGACGGCCTGCAAGGGGTGCCGCGCGGCAAGCTGTTTGGCATGATCTCTTTGGAGAACGACACCGTGTTGTATTACGTGGTGCTGGCGGTGTTTGTTGCGGTGTTTTTGTCCATCATCCGCATCGTGCACTCTCCCTACGGCCAGGTGCTCAAGGCAATCCGTGAAAACGAACCCCGTGCCATCTCGCTGGGCTACGACGTAGACCGCTACAAGCTGCTGGCTTTCGTGCTGTCTACAGCGATCGCCGGATTGGCTGGCTCGCTCAAAACCCTGGTGCTGGGTTTCGCAACGCTGAATGACGCCCATTGGTCGATATCGGGCGAGGTGATCTTGATGACGCTGCTGGGGGGCTTGGGCACCTTCACCGGTCCGGTCATTGGTGCCTTTACCATCATCGGCCTGCAAGACTTTTTGTCCGACCGCGTAGGCTCCTGGATCAACGTGATCATTGGTGTCATCTTCGTCCTCTGTGTGGTCGCTTTCCGCAAAGGCATTGTGGGCGAACTGCAGGCCTGGGTGCAGCGCAAGCGCGGGGGCTGATCGGCCATAGCCCGCTAGTCGCGGTAGCGGGGTGGGTTAACCCGCGTGTGGTTCCCCACAGTTGAAAGTTCCGCCATTCTTGTCAAAATTGCGAACACCGCTTTGCTGCGGCCCTTCGCCACGATTTTGCAACAGGTGACCCCTATGAAGCTTGACGACATGCGCATTTCCGCGCGACTGGTTCTGGGCTTTGGAACCTTGGGGTTGCTGATTGCCTTCCTGGGTATCGTGGCGCAGTTCAAGGTGTCTGCCATGAACGGCATGTTTTCCCAGGTGGTCACCGAGCGTATTCCCAAAATGGTTTTGGTCAACGACATCAAGGGCGACGTCACGTTGATTGCCGAGGCCGTGCGCAACATGATCATGGTTAGCGATAGCGCGGAAATTCTCAAGGAGCGCACCCGCGTTGAAGGCGCGCGCAAGCGCATCGGCGACCACCTGAAGACGCTCGGTGATCAGATCAATGACGATGCGGGTAAGGCTGTGTTGAGTAAAGTCAGCCAAACGCGTGCCGTATACGACCCTTTGGAAGCCGAGACCACCACATTGGCAGGCGACGGCCAGGTGTTTGAGGCCAAGGCCATGTTGCTGGACAAGGTGCGACCTGCGCAGAGAGACTACTTTGCAGCGCTTGATGGTCTGCTGAAATTCCAGGACGGTTTATTGGAGCAATCCACGGCCGCGACGCAGGCGGCTGCGGCCAGCATGTCGGTGGTGATCGGCAGCACTGTTGCCGTTGCGTTGGTGGTGGGCGTGTTGATGGCGTTGTGGATCATCCGTTCCATCACCCGTCCCATTTTGCAGGCGGTGGGTGTTGCGCGCGCAGTGGCTGACGGCAATCTTGGCATGCAGTTTGACAGCGCGGGTAAAAATGAAATTGCCCAACTGTTG
>JBDTAG010000471.1:0-4784 GCA_039924745.1 Rhodoferax sp. | reverse complement strand
GTCAAGAAAATGTTGGCCGACGGTAGCGTCTTTGCCTTGATGTCTTGCATTGGAACGCCCAACAACACGGCTATTTTGCCTCTGGTGGAAGATGCCAATGTGCCGTATGTAGCGCCTTTGACGGGTGCATCATCCCTGCGCAAACCCGGTATCCGCAACGTCTTCCATGTGCGCGCGAGCTACACAGACGAAACACACCGTCTGGTTCAAAAATTGGTCACCATGGGCATCAAAAACTTGGCCATCGTGTACTTGGACAATGGTTTTGGAAAAGAAGTGCGAGACGACGCCGTGCATGCCCTTCAGTCCCAAGGCATCCAAGCCACAGCCGTCGTTGCACTGGCAACCGATGGAAACAACATGGGCGACGCAGTGAACCAGGCACTTGCGGGCAAACCGGCAGCTGTGCTTTTGGGAACCGCGGGCGCTGCATCAGCGGGCCTTATCACCGCACTGCGAAAGGCGTCACCCATGCTGCCGATGGCGGGGCTGAGTGTGACGCTCACCGCAGACGGCGTCAAAAATTTGGGAGCCGCGGGTACAGGATTGGCGTTAACGATGGTCTTTCCAGACGCGCTTCGCCCCAAACAAGCGATCGTTCGAGATTACCAAACGGCAATGCGCGCGGTTGGACAATCAGATCTTTCCAGCGGAAGTTTCGAGGGATATGTGAACACGCGTGTTTTGGCCGAGGGCTTGGAACGTGCAGGCCGAGAGCTGACCCGTTCCAAATTGCGAAGTGCACTGGCTGGTATACAAAAATTTGATCTGGGTGGCTTTATGGTCGATTTCTCAGCCGCCTCTCCCTATGTTGGATCGCGTTATGTGGACCTCGGCGTACTCGGTGCATCCGGACGGTTTTTGAGCTAAAAGTCAGTTAAACCGGCACTTGGACTTTGAGGGCTTTATGCCAACGCCAGGCTGCTGGCGTGTAGGCAGATAGCAGCCGCTGCAGCCACGTTGAGCGACTCTTCGCCCCCAGGTTGGCCAATGCGCACGTGCACGGAGGCGCGCGCCATCAAACTCACACCCACGCCCTGCCCTTCATGACCAAAGGCCCAAGCGCACGCGGCGGGCAGGCGCAGGTTCTGGATCAGATCGCCTTGGTGAGAACTGGTCACGGCAATGGGGACTTGCAAGGCTTGCAAATCCGCTTCGTCCAGACCCTCGACCAAATGCAAGCCGAAGTGGGCGCCCATGCCAGCGCGCAAGACCTTGGGCGACCACAGTGCGGCACTGCCTTTGAGCGCCAGAACCTGGCGAAAGCCAAAGGCTCCCGCGCTGCGCAGAATGGAGCCGACATTCCCCGCGTCTTGCACACGGTCCAGGATGACGGTTGGCACCGAGGGCAACAACGCCGCTTCCACCGGTAGGTCCAAGACAAATCCGACTCCAGCGGGAGACTCAAGGCCACTTAGTTCCCGGAACAGTTGCGACGGAACTACTATGCTTTTGATAGCGGAATGTGCATATTCCACCAGGGCTAGAGGCAAATATTCCTCAGTGAATACCGCCACGGCGGGCTTCAGGCCACGCTGCAACGCCGCGCTGCACAGGTGGTCGCCTTCGACCCAGAAGCGCCCCTGCTTGCGGTAGGCGGTGTTGTCTTGGGCAACCTTGCGCAGCTCTTTGAGCAGCGGGTTGTCGCGCGACGTGATGGGAACAGGTTGGGGACTCACGGCGGGCTCCTTCAGGCGCAAGCCAGTACGCGGGTCACTGGCGCAAAGGTCTTGCGGTGCTCGGGGCAAGCACCGTGGGTTTGCAAGGCCAGCAAGTGCTCGGCCGTTCCATAACCCTTGTGTCCAGCAAAGCCGTACTGTGGATACCGCAAGTCCAGCTCGGCACACCAGCGGTCTCGTGTTACTTTGGCCAGAATGGAGGCGGCGGAAATGGCCTGCACCTTGCTATCTCCTTTGACGATAGCCTCTGCCCGCATCGCAAGCACCGGCAGGCGATTGCCGTCAACCAAAACCAGAGTGGGTTTGAGGCGCAAGCCTTCAACGGCTCGACGCATCGCCAATAAAGTTGCTTGCAGGATATTGATTTGGTCGATCTCTTCCACGCTGGCCTGTGCAATGGAACAGCACAAAGCTTTGGCGCGGATTTCGTCATACAAGAACTCGCGCCGACGTGCCGTCAGAACCTTGGAATCGGCCAGTCCTTCGATGGGGTTGCGCTCATCCAATATTACGGCGGCGGCCACCACGGGCCCAGCAAGGGGCCCACGTCCGGCCTCATCAACGCCGGCCATCAGACCCGGAGTGTCCCACGCGAGCGTGACCTGCTCAGCGTGCAAGAATTTTTTCGATCGCATTGGTTGCCAAAGTGGAGGTGTCGCGTCGCAATGTATGGTGCAACGCCAAAAACCGTTGTTGCAACGCTGCTATTTTCGCAGGCTGACTTTCGATGTCATCAAACCATTGCAGAACCGCTTGGGCCAGCGCTTCGGGCGTCGCCTGCTCCTGTATCAGCTCGGGCACTACAAATTCACCACACAGGATGTTGGGCAAGCCAACCCAGGGTTGCAATTGTTTGCGTTGCATCAGCTTCCACGACAGCCAACCCATGCGATACGCGATGACCATGGGACGCTTGAATAGCGCGGCTTCCAGTGTTGCGGTGCCGCTGGCGATCAGCGTGACGTCGCAAGCGGCCAGTACGGCATGCGATTGACCATTGACGATTTGAACTTGGTCCGCCACGCCCGCCTGGACGGCGGCCTGTTCAATTGCAACACGCAGGGCAGGAACCGCAGGTACTATCAATTTAATAGCGGGTTGCGCTTGTTTGACGAGGGCTGCAGCCCTAAAGAAGTTAGGCGCCAAGTGATTGATCTCAGAGCCTCGGCTGCCGGGTAATATCGCCAGAACACCGTCGCTGGCTTGCAGGCCCAACGTGGTGCGGGCGGCTGCTTTGTCGGGCTGAAGCGGGATCACGTTAGCGATGGGGTGACCGACGTAGGTGGCGCTGATACCGTGGCTAGCGAGCAGTTCAGGCTCAAACGGAAAAATGCACAGAACATGGTCAGCACTGCGTTTGATCTTCTCTACACGTTCGGCACGCCAAGCCCAGATAGAGGGGCATACAAAGTGAACTGTCTTGATGCCCTGCGCACGCAAATTGCGCTCCAAATCCAGGTTGAAATCCGGGGCATCCACGCCGATGAAAACACGGGGTTTGTCCGCTAAAAGTCGGGCTTTTAACTCGTTACGTATTCCCACAATCTCACGGTAACGGCGCAGCACCTCCCAACTGTATCCGTGCACGGCCAGCTTGTGGTGTGGCCACCAGGCATCAAAACCAAGGCGAGCCATTTGCGGGCCACCAATGCCCGCCGCACTGAGATCCGGCCAGCGCTTGCGCAGGCCATCCAGCAGCAAACCGGCTAGCAGATCGCCCGAAGCCTCACCCGCAACCATGGCGACGAAAGGAGAAGTAATGTACGGCGCAGAGGCCATAGGCATTGCGGCCAATGGCTTGGCGGTGTGCATGGTGATGGGCTAGCGGACGATGCCGCGCTCTGCTGACGTCTTGTCCAAAAAGGACAGCATCATCGTCACATCGGGCGCAGTCTCGGGTCGCTCAACAGCCAGCTCCGCGATACGCGTCTTGGCTTGCTCGAATGTCAAACCGTCGCGGTACAAGGCTTTATGAATGGCCTTGACTCCGCTGATACGCTCAGGCGTCCAACCACGGCGGCGCAGGCCTTCAAAATTCATTGACCTCGCTGAAGCCGGCTGGCCTTGGCACATAACAAACGGAGGCAAATCAGCCACCAGCATGGATGCCAGGGACGTCATGCAATGCGCGCCGATGCGCACAAACTGGTGCACTATCGTATAACCGCCCAAGATGGCCCAATCCCCCACGTGCACGTGTCCGGCAAGTGCCGTGTTGTTGGCAAAAATGGTGTTGTTGCCAACCATGCAATCGTGCGCAAGATGCACATAGGCCATGATCCAGTTGTCATTGCCCAGGCTGGTCACACCCGCATCACCTGGCGAGCCAATGTTGAAGGTGCAAAACTCTCGAATGGTGTTGCGGTCTCCAATGTGCAATTCGCAGGGTTCTCCGGCGTATTTTTTGTCTTGCGGGATCGCACCCAGCGAGTTGAACTGAAAAATGCGGTTGTCACACCCGATTGTGGTGTGACCTTCAATGACGCAGTGTGGACCAACTGTGGTGCCCGCGCCTATGCGCACATGTGGGCCGATGATGGTGTAAGGGCCAACAGTGACCGAGGGGTCGAGTCGGGCCGCCGGGTCTACGAGGGCAGTGGGATGGATATTGCTCACGACGGCTGCCTTGCGTGCTTAGGCAATAGTCCGCATGGCGCAGGTGAGCTCGGCTTCTACCGCCAACTCGCCATCCACCGTCGCTCGGGTTTTGAACTTGAAGATGCCAGCTTTCATTCGCAGCAATTCAGCTTCCAGGATCAATTGATCGCCCGGCTCCACGGGGCGCTTGAAACGCGCACCGTCAATGCCCGCAAAGTAGTAAATCATTTGGTCATTGGGTGAACTGTTCAGGGCATCAAATGACAAAAGAGCTGCAGCTTGGGCTAGGGCTTCGATCATCAAAACACCGGGCATCACCGGACGGTGCGGGAAATGTCCTTCAAAAAACGGCTCGTTCATCGTGACGTTCTTCAGGGCTTTTATGCTCTTGCCTTTTTCCAGCTCTAACACGCGATCCACCAGCAAGAACGGATAGCGATGTGGAAGCTGCTTGAGAATTTTGTGTATGTCCATTATCATTTTTTTGTCTCTTTTTCCAAGGTTTTG
>JBDTAG010000470.1:0-5171 GCA_039924745.1 Rhodoferax sp. | reverse complement strand
TGCGTCGTTGCGTACATCGCCAGCCGTTGTGGTGACTATGCGGCCACCTTCACGCAGGCCGGTGACCTCTGCGGCTATGTGCTGCACGTTCATGCGGGCAAAGAAGTTTTGCAAGGGCACGACCAATTGCTCACGCGTACGCAGGCCGCAGGGAATCCAGATGATGCCGGGCAGGTAGTGCAACTCCGCGCGTGGCGCAATCAAGGTGATGCATGCGTGGGCGTCGCGCTTGCGAATTTCACGCACGCTGGAGAGTGCACCAAAGCCGGCGCCGATGATGGTGATTTGTGACGAGGCGTTCATACAAAGCTTTCAATATGTGTCGTTGGCACTGCCTACTTTGACGCGAAGGGCTGCCCCTGGCCGGGCTCTGCAGGGGGCGTTTACTGCGTCACATCAGGTCTTCAGCACCCAGCGCAGCACCATGGCGACACCAAACAGCAAGACGATGCTGGCGGCCCAGATGCCAGCCATCCAGAGCAACCGGCGCCACAGCGGTTGCAGCGGCTCTTGGGCACTCGCGGTGGTGATGTCAGGCCAGCGAAACAGAGTGGTTTTCATGCGTGATATCCGTCCGCTTTAACTTTGCCGCGGAACACCCAGTAAGACCAGGCGGTGTAGCCCAGAATCATCGGTAGCACCAAGGCAGTACCCCAGAGCATAAAGATCTGGCTGCTGCGGTCTGTAGCCGCATCCCAGATAGTGACTGCGCCCGGCACCACGTATGGGAACACGCTAATGCCCAAGCCCACAAAGCACAGAAGAAAGATGCCCAACGTGAGCAAGAAAGGCGCTACCTCGTGCCCCGCCTTCATGCTGCGTACAAAGGCTGCGCTGGCCAGCGCGACCAAGATAGGCACCGGCGCCACCCACAAGATATTGGGCCAGTGCAGCCAGTTACCAAAGTAGTTGGCACTTAAAAACAGCGTGGCGATGCTGACCGACACGATGGCGGCCAAACTAGCACCTCCGAGCCACCATGCCATGGTGCGCGCCTTGCGCTGCAGCGTGCCCTCTGATTTCATCACCAGCCAGGTAGAGCCCAGCAGCGCATAGGCCACAACCACACTCAGACCGGTCAGCAGCGAAAAAGGCGTGAGCCAGTCCCACCAGCCGCCTGCATAGGCCCGTTCGCTAACGCGCACACCCTGCAGCAGCGCCCCCAGAATGATGCCTTGCGAAAACGCCGCCATGAGCGAGCCGCCGGTGAATGCCAGGTCCCAAAACTTGCGATGATCAGTATCCCGCCAGCGAAACTCAAATGCCACGCCTCGGAACACCAGCGCCAGCAGCATCGCCACGATGGGCGCATACAAGGCAGACAAGATCAAGCCGTAGGCCAATGGAAATGCCGCCAGCAAGCCGCCGCCTCCCATCACCAGCCAGGTCTCGTTGCCGTCCCACACCGGTGCAATACTGTTCATGGCCGTGTCACGGTCATGGCCCACCTCAAAGGTGTTGAATAAGATGCCAATGCCGAGGTCAAAGCCATCCAGCACGACGTAGATGAAAACGGCCAGGACGATGATGAAGGCCCAGATGATCGTGAGATCGGTGTGCATGAGGTCGATGTTCATGGCGATCTCCTTATTCAGTGGCCAAGGTGCCGGGCCGCAGCGCTACGACGGGTGTCGTGCCGGCTGCCATTGCGGGAATGTTGGGTGGTGTAGGCTCATGCATCACCGGTGGCTTGGCCATGAGCTTTAGGATATAGAGCACCCCTGCACCGAAGACCGCAAAGTAAACCACCACAAAGGCAACCAGTGACGCTGCCACAGCAGGCGCAGCTAGCGGCGAGGCCGATTCAGCCGTGCGCATAACGCCATAGATGGTCCAGGGTTGGCGACCGACTTCCGTTGTGATCCAACCCGCCAGAACCGCGATCAGACCCGACGGCCCCATGGCCAACGCAAAGCGGTGCAACCACTTCCACTCATACAAGCGGCCCTTTGAGCGGGCCCACAGGCTCAGCATGCCTAAACCGGCCATCAGGAAGCCCAGCCCAACCATGATGCGGAAGGACCAGAACACGATGCCGACGGGCGGGTGATCGGCCTTGGGCACGGTGTCCAAGCCCTTCATCGGGGCGTTCATATCGTGCTTGAGGATCAATGACGAGAGCTTGGGAATTTCAATCGCATAGTCGACCCGGCCCTCAGCGCTGTTGGGAATGCCAAACAAGATCAGCGGAGCACCTTCAGGATGGCTCTGGTAGTGGCCTTCCATGGCCATCACCTTGGTGGGTTGGTGCTCTAGAGTATTTAGACCGTGGGCGTCGCCCAAAAAAATCTGCAGTGGCGCAACGATGGCCGCCATCCACATGGCCATGGAAAACATCAGGCGGGCACGCGGATTGGCCTTGTCCTTGAGCAAGTGCCAAGCGCCAACGGCACCGACCAAAAAGGCCGTGGTCAGGTAAGCAGCCGACAAGGTATGCACCAAGCGGTAAGGGAAGCTGGGGTTAAAGATGATGGCGAGCCAGCTGCCGGCAGAAATGAACTGGCCGTTGGCATTGATTACAAAGCCCGTAGGGGTCTGCATCCAGCTGTTAACCGACAGTATCCAGAACGCAGACACAAAGGTGCCCAGGGCCACCATGAGCGTGGCGGTGAAGTGTAGGCCCTTGCCCACACGCTTCATGCCGAAAAGCATCACGCCGAGGAAGCCAGCTTCTAGGAAGAAGGCGGTGAGCACTTCGTAGGCCATCAGCGGGCCGATGATCGGGCCGGCCTTATCGGAAAACACGGCCCAGTTGGTGCCGAATTGGTAAGACATCACGATGCCGGAGACCACACCCATGCCGAATACCAACGCAAAGATCTTGATCCAGTAGCGGAACAGGTTCATGTAGTCTTCCCGGCCAGTCTTGAGCCACAAGCCCTCAAGCACCGCAAGGTAGCTGGCTAAACCTATCGTGATAGCGGGGAAAAGAAAGTGAAAACTCACCGTAAACGCAAACTGGATGCGCGCTAGCAAAAGCGCGTCGGGTAGGTCAAACATCGTGGCTTCCTTGGTTTTATGGCATGTCAGTCCCACTTGACACCGCAAGAGCTATGCCATTGCGCTGCGGGAGAAAAAAGCCAATGAATTCAATATATTAGGTGAACTATGCACACCGACTGCCAGAATTGACTTGGGTTAATATGTCAATATCGGAAGAGTTTCTGCCAAAATGGCAGTTGTCTTGGCAGATGCATTGGTTTGAAAGGCTTCGCTGATGGCCCACTCTTCGTCCGAACGATTACCCGAACTCTTGTCTTACCTGGAGAGTCTGCCCGAGCCGCACATCGTGCTAGATCGGCAGTACCAAATCATTGCAGCCAATGCCGCCTACCGCACGCAGTTCAGCCCCAACGCGGCGGTTGTAGGGCGCAGCTGCTACGAGGTATCCCACCATTTCAGTGTGCCGTGTGACCAAGCGGGCGAAAGTTGCCCTCTGGCGCGTGCGCGCGAATCCGGTCAGCGCGAGCGTGTGCTGCACCTGCACCACACGCCGCAGGGCGAGTCCTACGTGAACATTGAGCTGGCACCCCTCCTAAATGCACAGGGCGAACAGGCATATTTCGTTGAAAAGATGGAACCACTGCGCTTGGCCCAGAGCCGCCCGGCGGCTCAAGGCTTGGTAGGGCGTTCGGCCACCTTTCAGCGCATGCTCGACATGGTGGCACGCGTGGGGCCATCGCAAGCCAATGTGTTGTTGCTGGGAGAGTCCGGGACCGGCAAGGAACTGGTGGCACAAGCCGTGCACGATGCCAGCCCGCGCGCGGCCCACCCTCTGGTCGTGGTGGATTGTGCGAGCCTTCCTGAAAACTTGTTTGAGAGTGAGGTGTTTGGGCATGAGCGCGGCGCCTTTACCGGGGCCACCTCTAACAAGCCTGGTCTGGTAGAAGCCGCCAGCGGCGGGACGCTGTTTCTGGATGAAGTGGGTGATATCCCACTAACTATGCAGGTCAAACTGTTGCGTTTGCTGGAGAGCGGCACCTACCGCCGGGTGGGCAGTACCGAGGTGCGACGCACGGACGTTCGCATCATCTCGGCCACCCACCGTAATTTGAAAACCATGGTGGCCAACGGCCGGTTTCGGGAAGACCTTTACTATCGACTCAGTACGTTTCCTATCGCAATGCCCCCCTTGCGTGAGCGGCCCGACGATATTGCGTTGCTGGCCGTAGCGTTGCTGGACCGTGTAGCACCGCAGCGGCCGCTGAGCTTGGCGGCGCAAACGCTGAAGCTGCTGCAACAACACCCGTTCTACGGTAACGTGCGGGAGCTGCGCAATGTGTTGGAGCGTGCGGCCCTGCTGGCTGACGGCAACAGCATTGACCCCGTGCATGTGCAATGGGCGCTGGATTCTGGGGTGACGCTGGCACCTGCAGTGGTCGAACAAGTCGCGTTACCCGACCCGCCACCGGCCATGACAACACCGTCGCTGCGCAATGTTGAGCGCGCGGCCTTGCAAGCCCAGCTTAAAGACCACCAGGGAAGCCGCGCTGAACTCGCGCACAAGCTCGGAATCAGTGAGCGGTCACTTTATCGAAAGCTTAAGGCGCTTGAAAAATCACAATGAGTTGTCAAGACCCTCGGCCAGACCGAGGGCGCAAGCGCTCCAGGACGATATGTACTGGATCAGGGCCAGTTTCTTTTGAAAGACCGGAGTGACGATTTGGATTCCAGCAATGGCATCGGGGTTACTGTAAGAAATCGTTGATCCCATTACATTTTGAGGCGACTATTCAATCTCAAATCTGCGGCACAACCCGTTGCTGAATTGGGTTGATCCGAGATAGTTGGCTACTTCATTCCAATCAGAGCTGTCGTCATTAAACAAAGTTAAAAAGCTGCCTACATCACAGCAGTCACTGGCGAGTGTCGGGAACTGTTAAGGGTTGTAGGATGTCCGCCCTACAGCAGTTACCACCATTTTTTTACCCTCGTAAACTCACGGTTTGGGCTTCACAGCTGGCTCCTTAGGGCTCAATGAACCCGCAGCACTTCAAACTGCTGTCGGATTGAACCGACCTGAATCGACACCTCTTCACCCTCGCACTTACCCAGCATGGCCCTGCCCAAAGGAGATCCGCTGCTGATAACCTGAACGAGCTGAGAACCGCTGACTAACTTCATGCTTCCTCCATCCGGGCCGATAAAGAGCTGTTGCTGCTTGTCGTCGG
>JBDTAG010000469.1:0-2910 GCA_039924745.1 Rhodoferax sp. | reverse complement strand
TGGACTATGTTGCCGTCAAACGCTTTGATGCCAAAGGCCAGGTAGTGGGTGAATCGCGCTTTTTAGGGCTCTACACCGCCACCGCTTACACAGCGCCTGTCAACGAAATTCCACAGGTGCGCAGCCGCGTGGCCGCCGTACTGAACGCAGCGGGTGTTGTGCCGGACAGCCACGCAGCCAAGTCACTGCAGTCGATTCTGGATGTGTACCCGCGCGATGAGCTCTTCCAAATCGACACAGCCACCCTGACCGAACATGCCATTGGCATCTTGCGCCTGCAAGAACGCCAGCGCACGCGCTTGTTCTTGCGCCGCGATCCATTTGGCCGCTTTACATCGGCGCTGGTGTTTGTGCCACGTGAGCGCTTCAACACCGAGCTGCGCGTCAAAATCGGGAACGAGCTGATGTTGGCCTTGGATGGTCAGTCCATCGAATTCACCCCGATGCTGACCGACAGCCCACAGGCCCGCATCCATTACCTGGTGCGCGCCAAAGATCATGCGCCCCACGTCGTCAATTTCGCCGCCTTGGAGGCCAGGATCACCCGCCTGACCCAGCGCTGGGAAGACGATTGCACCACCGAGCTGCTGCGCGCCCACGGCGAAGGCCCCGGCCTTGCATTGGCCCACCGCTTTGCCAATGCATTTCCTACCGCATACCGCGAAGATTTTTCAGCCCAGGTCGGCGCTGAAGATGCAGACATGCTGTTGGCACTCTCGCCCGCCTCGCCATTGGCCGTCAAGCTGTACCGCCCGCTGGACGCTGGCACGGGCATCTTGCGCCTGAAAATCTACAACACCTCCAAGGTGGCCTTGTCGGATTCCCTGCCTGTGCTGGAGCGCATGGGCGCCCGTGTGCTGGACGAGCACCCCTACCGCATTGGCCACAACGGCGACACGTTGTGGATACATGATTTGGGCTTGCAATTGCCACCGGACACCGACATTGCCAAGGTCAAATCGCGCTTTGAAGCGTTGTTCGCCACCGCATGGCGTGGCGGCGTAGAGAGCGATGACTTGAACCGCCTGGTGCTGGTCACCAACCTGGATGCACGCGCCATCTCGGTGCTGCGCGCCTACACACGTTACTTCAAGCAATTGGGTTTTGCATTCAGCCAAAGCTATATTGAAGCAGCGCTTAACAAGAATGCCAATATCGCCCAAGCGATAGCCGAATTGTTTGTCGTGCGCTTTAACCCGGCATTTGCCGGCGACCGCAGCGCTGCGCAACAGCAGTTGAAACAACAGATCGATACCGCACTGGGCAACGTAGCCAGTCTGGACGAAGACCGCATCTTGCGCCAGTTTGTCGCCACGGTGATGGCGACACTGCGTACCAATCTGTGGCAGACCGATGCCACGGGCAATAACAAGCCTTACATCAGCTTCAAGCTCAACCCCCGCGAAGTACCCGGCGTACCCGAACCCAAACCGCTGTTTGAGATATGGGTGTATTCACCCCGTGTCGAAGGTGTGCATTTGCGGGGCGGCAAGGTTGCACGCGGTGGACTGCGCTGGTCTGATCGCCGCGAAGACTTCCGCACCGAAGTTTTGGGCTTGGTGAAGGCCCAGCAAGTCAAAAACACGGTCATCGTACCCGTGGGCTCCAAAGGCGGCTTTGTATTGAAAAACGCACCTCCGGCAAGTGACCGCGAGGCCTACCAAGCCGAAGGCATTGCTTGCTACAAGCTTTTCCTTTCAGGCATGCTGGACATCACCGACAACGTAGTCAAAGGCGCCGTCGTGCCACCGACCAAGGTAGTGCGCCATGATGTGGACGACCCCTATCTGGTGGTTGCAGCAGACAAAGGTACGGCCACCTTCTCCGACATCGCCAATGGCGTGTCAGCAGATTACGGCTTCTGGCTGGGTGATGCATTCGCGTCTGGCGGCTCGGTTGGCTACGACCATAAGAAGATGGGCATCACCGCACGCGGTGCATGGGAATCGGTCAAACGCCACTTCCGCTCATTGGGCGTGAACACGCAGACTACGCCTTTCACGGTGGCCGGTATTGGCGACATGTCGGGCGATGTGTTTGGCAACGGCATGCTGTTGTCCGAGCACATCAAGCTGGTCGTGGCCTTTGACCATCGCCATATCTTCATCGACCCTGCACCCGATGTTGCGCGTTCGTTTGCGGAACGTCAGCGCTTGTTCAACCTGCCCCGCTCCAGCTGGGACGTCTACGACAAGAGCCTGATTTCGCAGGGCGGTGGTGTGTTCCCACGCAGTGCCAAATCCATTCCGTTGAGCCCCGAGGCACGCGCCGTTATCGGCATTGATGCAGCAGAGCTGCCACCGCTGGAGCTGCTGAAAGCCATTCTGCAAGCCCCCGTAGACTTACTCTACAACGGTGGTATTGGCACCTACGTCAAAGCCAGCTTTGAGACCCACGCACAAGTCGGCGACAAGTCCAGCGATGCCTTCCGCGTCAATGGCAGCGAGCTGCGTTGCAAAGTGGTTGGCGAAGGCGGCAACCTCGGTTGCACCCAAAACGGCCGCGTTGAATACGCCCAAAAGGGTGGCCTGATCTATACCGATGCGATCGACAACTCGGCAGGTGTGGACTGCTCTGACCACGAAGTCAACATCAAGATTCTGCTGGGCGGTGTGGTTGAAGCCGGTGACCTGACACTGAAGCAGCGCAACGACCTGTTGGCATCGATGACCGACGAAGTAGGCCACCTGGTGCTGCAAGACAACTACTACCAGAGCCAAGCGTTGGACATTGCAACACACCGTCCGTTGTATGTGTTGGACGGCCAGCAACGCCTGATGCAATGGTTAGAGGGCAGCAAACGCCTGAACCGTGCGATCGAGTTTCTGCCAACCGACGATGAGATTGCACGGCGCCGCGCCCGCAAGGTTGGATTGACTTCGCCAGAGAACGCGGTCGTTTTGGCTTACG
>JBDTAG010000468.1:0-3527 GCA_039924745.1 Rhodoferax sp. | reverse complement strand
GCTGAAGTGTGTTTCTGCGCTATCTGGTTTGAGTCGGAGTGCATTTTCATACTGACTGATGGCCTCTTCGTGCTTGCCCTGTGCGGCCAGAAGGGTTCCTAGGTTGGAGTAGGTGTCGGCGAAATCTGGCTTGAATTGAGGTGCCTTGGCGATCATCGCGGCTGCGGTATCTAGTTGCCCGGTCTTAAGTGCAATGAGACCTGATTGATTTAGTGCGTCTTGATCGGGTTTGGAAGTCTGGGTTTCGATCTTTTGTAGGCAGCAAAACTTGTACTTTTTACCGCTCCCGCAGGGGCACGGATGATAGACGCCAACTTTTATCATTAACAAAAATCTCAAGTTTTAATCGAAACTGTCGATATTAAAGCTACATCATTATTTAGCATTTGATTCGGGATATGAAGAGGAATTTAGGCATGTTTCCGGCCCTTCTTCTGCGGAAAAACTTCTTACCTGATCGCATAATGACGGGGCTATTGTGAATAGTTGCGTTTGAACGACTGATTTTTAGGAGGTGGCTATGGCTTCGATTTCATCAACCGGAATTGGAAGTGGACTAGATGTCAAAAGCATCGTCTCCCAGCTGGTAGCGTTGGAGAAGCAGCCACTCACCGGCCTAAAAGCCCAGGCGGCTACGACGCAGACCAAAATTTCAGCCTATGGCCAGATACAGTCACTCATCTCCACTTTATCCGATGCTGCGAGCAACCTGGCCAGTGTGACGGGCTGGAATGCGGTGAGCGCAACTTCATCTGACACGACGTCGGTCAGCGCCAGTGCGATTGGCGGCGCATCGCCGACCCAGTTCAGTGTTGAAGTGTCGGCGTTAGCCAAGGCCGAAAGCACAATCTCTGCAGTTGTCGCTCCCCCGGGTAGCACCGTTGGCGCCGGAACCCTAAGCCTGACTTTGGGCGGTGGTTCGTCCGTTAGCCTTACGGTATCCGCATCGGACACGGTGGCTAGCGTAGCTAGCGCCATCAATGGGGCTGGCGCAGGCGTAACGGCTACAGTGCTGACTGATGCCACGGGTGATCATTTACTCCTGCGCAGCTCGGCAACAGGGGTCGCCGCCGGCTTCACCTTGGCCGTTACATCGGACTCGGATGGCAACACCGGCGATGCAACGGGTTTGTCTCGATTGGTAGTGGGCTCCAACGTCACCCAAGCGGGCGCTGACGCGGCTGCAACCATCAATGGAATCCCAGTGACATCGGCGACCAATACCTTTGCCAACTCGGTTTCAGGTGTCACGTTCACAGCACTGAAGGTGACCACTGGGCCGGTAGACATCGCCATCAGCAAAGACAACACGCAGGTTTCGTCCAACGTTGACGCTTTTGTAAAAGCCTATAACGCTATCAATGATCTGCTAGCCGATGCGACCAAATACGATTCGACCACCAAAAGTGCGGGTTTGTTGCAGGGCGATTCTTCGGCGTTGAGCTTGCAAAACAACTTACGCGCAGCTTTGCAGTCCGTCACCACAGGCTCCAAAGTATTTTCACGCTTGGCGGACGTTGGCCTGACCCAACAGCGTGGTGGTGATTTGGTGGTGGACCCTACCAAGTTGACGGCGGCCATGGGCAACATCACAGAGTTGAAAAATTTGTTCAGTAGCACGGGTGGCGGAACGGCGGACGGCATTGCGGTCAAAATCAAGTCGCTGGCGACAAGCTTGCTTTCTTCGGATGGGTTTTTTACCAATAAGACCTATAGTTTGCAAAAATCGTTAGACAGCAATTCCAAGGAGCAGGATCGTGTGAATACGAGTGCCAGCACGCTGGAAGCCAGCCTGACCAAGCGCTACAGCGCGCTCGATGCACAAATGGCCAGCCTTAACGCACTCAATGCCTATATCTCCCAGCAGGTAATCGCTTGGAATAAAAACGGCGGTTGAGTATCACGCCCTTCAGTTTTCTAGGTAGAGGTCGATAGTAATAACATCAGCTACCGTTAACAGAGGACAGTCAACATGTTCAGTGCCCAAAATCCCCGTGCAGCGTCTGCTTACCAGCGCATCAACGTCGAAACCGCGATGCACACCATGGATCAGCACCAGATTGTTAGTTTGCTGTTCGATGGCGTGTTGGGTTCACTGTCCAGCGCCCGTGGCGCCCTAGCGCGCGGTGACATTGCCGCCAAATGCACAGCTGTCTCACAGGCACTAAGAATAATCGAAGAAGGGTTGATGACAGGCTTAGATACCGTAGATGGTGGTGAATTAGCCCACAACCTGGAGGCGCTGTACGACTATGCCGTGAAGCGGTTGATTTTTGCCAATGCCCGCAACGACGATGCCATCTTTCAAGAAGTCCAACGGTTGATTGAGCCGATTGCACAGGGGTGGAAGATGATCAAACAGCCCAAAAGCAGTGAATTGGTTAGTGCAGTTCCTGCGCCACGCCTGTCTTTGGTGGGGGCCTGAGCCATGTCACAAATGTTGATCGACTACTACCTGGCCATTGAAGATGGCAGCAGCAAGATGCTCGACGCAGCCAAGGCCGAAGACTGGGATCGGGTGGTGCAGTTTGAGGGCGTTTGCGCAATTCTCATTGAGCAGCTTCGTGTAAAAGCTGCGACCGAAGTTCTATTGCCTGACCAACGCAAGGAAAAGACGCGCATCATGCAGCGCATTTTGATGAACGATTCGCAAATTCGCTACCTCGCAGAGCCGTGGCTGTCGCATTTTGAGGAGTCCAGCCCGCAGTCGATGATGTTGCATTAGGATGTTTGCTATAAAAAATATAGCGTAATTCGTATATTCCACGAGGGCTGGCGCCTGTTTTTATGTACACGTGCTGTTAACGGATGCACTGGCGGCGCAGTTTAAACCTGCATATTCATGATGTCCGTGTATGCCTGCACCATGCGGTTACGCACGTTTAAGGTGGCTGTGAAGCCGATTTGCGCTTTCTGAATCGCCACCATGGTTTCCTCCAAGCTGACCTTTGGGTTTTCCATCTGAACCTCCTGCTGCAGGCGGGTAGCCTCGTTCTGTGAGGCGCTGACGGAGCTCAGTGCACCTTTCAGTGCGCCAGCAAAACCACCACCTACCCCTTCGGCGCCACCCGATGCAGGGGCGCGCGCGCCAGTGCTGGGGCGGACTGTCGTCGGCATGGTTACGGGGCTGAGCTTGAAATCCATGTTGGATCTCCCTAGTTGTTTGGAGTGTCGCAATCCTATTACCTGCGTGCAGAGGCTATTATTTTGAATTGGTAGGGGAATCCGGTGCTTATTACCCTAATGTTTTCGGGGGTGGGTCAAATAATCAATCCCAGCTCTGTGGCGAACCCCGCCCACGGCACCGCAATCCATCGGGAACCAAAATGTCTGTAGTCGCTACCGTACCCGTCAACCCTACGCTGTCACAGCGCCTCGCTGCGCTGGATCAGGGGCAACGGCTGCGTCTGGCCTTGGGTATCGTGTTGTTTGTTGCAATTGGAATTGTTGGTTTGGTTATGGGGCGCCAAGCCGAGTGGCGGGTTCTCTATTCCAACCTTTCCGATAAGGACGGTGGTGCTGTCATC
>JBDTAG010000467.1:0-4497 GCA_039924745.1 Rhodoferax sp. | reverse complement strand
GCCATGTCTTCGGTCGTGCCGATCCGCCCTGCGGGAATGCGTTCGGACACCTCGGTCTCGTGGTCGCGCGCATCCTTGTTCATCTCGGATGCAAACGCACCTGGGGCAATCGCTGTGACTGCGATGTTGTCTTTGGCCAAGTGCAGGGCCATGCGGCGCGTCAGGTGGATCAACCCGGTCTTGCTGGCGGCGTAGGAGTAGGTTTCTTGCGGATTCACCGACACGCCGTCGATGGACGCGATGTTGATGACCTTGGCAACATGGCTCTGACCCGCCTTGGTCAGGTGGGCGTGCAGGGCTTGTGTCAAGAAGAAGGGCGTCTTCAGGTTCAGGTTCACCACCTTGTCCCACCCGCTCTCGGGGAACGCATCAAACGGCGCGCCCCAGGCAGCACCAGCGTTGTTAACCAAGATATCCAACTGGTCTTCGTGTGCAGAATAGGCGGCAACCAACGCGCGCACGCCTTCGACGGTAGACACATCTGCTGGCAACGACACGCAGGTGCCGAACGCCGACAACTCGGCCGCGGTTTGGTCACAGACTGCGGCCTTGCGGGCGCTGATGTAGACCTTCGCACCCTGCTTCAAAAAGCCCTCGGCAATCATGCGGCCAATACCGCGCGAGCCGCCGGTGATCAGGGCCGTGCGGCCTTTGAGGGAAAAGAGTTCGTTCATGGTGGTGCTCCAAAGAAGAGTTGGCAGGCCCGTTGTGGGGTGCCAGCAAGCTTAGGAGCAAAGACCAGCGCGGCCGGTCACCAAGGTGATTGCCGCTGCGGCACCTGTCAACCCAACGTTACGTAAGCAAGTGCCACGGCGGCTCCCAGCCGGGCGTTGTTCAGCACCAATTGGATGTTGGCGGCCAAGCTGTCGCCACCCGTCAAATCACACACGCGGGCCAACAAGAAAGGCGTAGATTCCTTGCCGCCAATACCCTGCGCCTTTAACTCTTGCAGCGCCTGGTCCACCGCAGCGTCGATGGCGGAACGCGACATGGCATACGCCTCGGGGATCGGGTTGGCCACCACCATGCCACCGCGCAAACCCATGGCCCACTTTGCGTGCATGACTTCGGCGATGGCCTGCGGCGTGTCGAGCTGGTAGTCCACCTTGAACGCGCTGTCGCGGGTAAAAAACGCAGGCAACCAAGGCGTTTGGTAGCCAACTACGGGCACGCCATGCGTCTCCAAATATTCTTGCGTCAAGCGCAGGTCGAGGATGGATTTGGCACCGGCACAGACCACGGCCACCGAGGTCTGCGCCAGCTCTTGCAAGTCGGCCGACACATCAAAGCTGGTTTCGGCACCCCGGTGCACGCCACCGATGCCACCCGTGGCAAACACGCGGATGCCCGCCATGGCCGCAATCACCATGGTGGACGCGACGGTGGTCGCACCGGTTGCGCCCGCCGCCACGATGAAGGGAATATCCCGTCTACTGACCTTGGTCACATCGCGCCCAGTCGTGCCCAGCAACTCAATCTCTGCTTCTGTAAGCCCTGCCTTGAGCCGCCCGTTGATGATGGCGATGGTGGCAGGCACCGCGCCGTGCTTACGCACTTCGGCCTCTACCTGCAGCGCAGTTGCCACGTTCTGCGGGTAGGGCATGCCGTGCGAAATGATGGTGGATTCCAGCGCGACCACCGGTTTGTTGTGCGCGAGTGCTTGCGCAACTTCGGGATGGATGTCGAGATAAGTGTTGGTCATAGTGGGGTGGAATTGTGCAGATACTGCGCGACGGTTTCGGCTGATAGTCCGGGATGGTTTGCGTGTTCAGAAGCCAGGGTCATAGCCGCACAACCCAAGGCAAATGGTATCGAGGCACGCAGACCGTGGTGGTGCACAAAGGCATGCACCAGGCCCGCCATCAACGCATCACCTGCGCCTGTGACGTTGACCACGTTGCAGCGCAGCGCGCTGTGCCAGCCTTCGACCGCATTCTGCGCGCTGTGCGGATTTTGCGCGCTCCAGTAGACACCGCGCTCGCCCAGGCTCAGCACGATGTGGTGCACACCCAGCGCATGCAGGCATTGCGCGGCCCGTTCAATGTCGCGGTCATCGTGGATGTCGAACTGGCACAGCGCCTGCGCCTCCAAGCGGTTCACTTTGAGCAAATGCAGGTGGGCCAGCCAAGGCCGAATGCGTTGGCACTTGAAGGCGGATACGGCATCCACAAAAATCGGCGTCGTGCCGCGGTGGGCACACAACCATTTCAGCGCGTCGGCATTCACATTGCAGTCCACCACCAGTGCGGCGGCTTGCTGCACCCATGGTGTGTGGGGCGTCAGTCGTTCGGGGGTGATGCATTCCAGAATGCCCATGTCATTGACGGCCACCGCCATGTCCCCGTCGGGGCCGTGGAGCGATAAATAGGTCGACGTGGCTTCACCCGCCAACACCGAAATGCCGCGTATATCGACACCGGATGATTGGGTTGCATCGAGCAGACTGCGCCCGTACAAGTCGTCGCCCACAGCGGTTATCAAACGGGTGGAATTGCCCAACCGCGCCAGGTTTTCTGCGACATTGCGGGCCACGCCACCGGGCGCGCAGCGGATGCGGCCGGGGTTGGAATCTGACAGCACCAAAGCTTGCGTCGTGCTACCCGAGATGTCCATATTGGCGCCGCCCAGCACCACGACAAAACGGCCATCGGTGGGGGAGTGGTCTGCGGGGGAATTCATGGAAAGCATGGTAGCCGAGGCAGCGTGTTATGCTCAAACCCATGTTGTGCTGCTCCCTGCCTAACCCCATCAACACCCTGCAACTGGTGTGTGGCGGGGCGTCTGTGGTTACCACGGCCATGGGCACACACAACATGATTACCACCATTATGAACACGGCCGCCTGAGCGTCGTTCAGGTGGCCGTTCCGGCTGCCTACTGGTGTATCTCCCCTCATAGAACATTCCCAGCACAGGCAGCTGGGTTAGCAACTGTTCGTCGGAGAGAGTTTTATGTACCAGAATCGTCAAGCCAGTTTGGCTGTCCACAGCCCGTTCCATGCTGAAGCGTCTTTGCACGCCATTGCGCTGTCGCAGGTCGTTGCACCGCTGCGCATTGGCATGCTGGGCTTGGGCACGGTGGGTATAGGCACCTACAAGGTCTTGCAACGCAACGCGGAAGTGATTGCTGCCCGCACTGGCAGACCCATTGCGCTGGTGATGGTGGCGGTGCGCAACCTGGGCCGCGCGGCACGATTGGTCGACGACGATGTAGCACTGGTCGATGATCCGTTTTTGGTGGTCAACCACCCCGACATCGACGTGGTGGTCGAGGTCATCGGCGGCACCACGATTGCGCGCGATTTGGTGCTGCAGGCCATCGCCAACGGCAAGCATGTGGTCACCGCCAACAAGGCCCTGTTGGCAATGCACGGCACCGAAATATTTGCCGCCGCCCAGGCGTGTGGAGTGGTGGTGGCCTATGAGGGCGCGGTGGCCGTCAGCATCCCCATCATCAAGGCGCTGCGCGAAGGGCTGACAGCCAACCGCATCGAATGGATCGCAGGCATCATCAACGGCACGACCAACTACATCCTCTCGGAGATGCGTGACAAGGGCGTCAGCTTTGCCGCAGCGCTGGCCGATGCACAAGCGCTGGGCTATGCCGAGGCCGACCCTACCTTTGATGTGGAGGGCGTGGACGCCGCGCACAAGCTCACGCTGCTGGCGTCCAACGCCTTTGGCGTGCCGATCGAGTTTGACAAAGTGCATGTGGAAGGCATCGCGCAACTGGATTCCGCCGATATCGCCTTTGCCGAACGCCTGGGCTACCGCGTCAAATTGCTGGGTATCGCCAAGCGCAATGCGCAGGGGCTGGAGCTGCGTGTGCACCCCACGCTGGTTGCCGCTGACCATCTGTTGGCCCAGGTCAACGGGTCGATGAACGCGGTCATGGTCAAGAGCGATGCAGCCGGCGTAACGATGTACTACGGCGCCGGTGCGGGGTCTGAGCAGACGGCCTCCGCCGTCATTGCCGATGTGGTGGACATTGCCCGCTCCAGCGGCATGGTGCACCGGCACCGCGTGCCGTCGCTGGCGTTTCAACACAGCGCCATCGTTGCACTGCCGGTTGCTGATATTGAGGATGTAGAAACTGCCTACTACCTGCGGCTGGACGTGGCCAACCTGTCTCGCTCGGTGCCCAAGGTGCTGGAACACTTGGCTGAGGTCGGCGTGCGTGTGCAGCAGCTAGACGTTTTCGACCACCCCGACGACTTGGAGCTGAACGCCGTGGTCGTGTTGACCGAATCCACCCGGCTGCGCTTGCTGCGCCAAGCCATGTCAGCGCTGGAGCAATTGCCCAGCGTCATGGGCTTTGTCAAGGCGATTCGCATAGAGCGGCTACAGTGATTGCAGCGGATTTATTTTGAGACGCAGATTCAAGTACGAAGTGCAACGTTCTGAAACGGGTTGGGCCAAGAGTGCATAGGATGCACGCTTATGACCAGCCAGTCCTAAACGTTGCACCATGACCTATACCCACTTGACCCAAGAAGAA
>JBDTAG010000466.1:0-8418 GCA_039924745.1 Rhodoferax sp. | reverse complement strand
TGTTCTCAGTTGGTAACCCGGCAGGTTAGACAGAAAAATGGTTTTCCAGAAAGCCATTTTTCTTGGTCACTTGGTCCAGCGCCACCAAAGTCTCCAGCAGTGCTTTCATGTGTTTGAGGGGAACGGCGTTGGGGCCGTCGCTCAGTGCTTTTGACGGATCAGGATGGGTTTCCATGAACAGGCCCGCCACACCCACGGCCACGGCTGCACGGGCTAGCACTGGCACCATTTCGCGCTGACCGCCACTGCTGGTGCCTTGGCCGCCAGGCAGTTGTACCGAGTGCGTGGCGTCAAACACCACGGGCGCCTGGGTCTCGCGCATGATGGCCAGCGATCGCATGTCACTGACCAGGTTGTTGTAGCCAAAGCTGGCACCCCGTTCACAGGCCATGAAGCTGTCTTCATTCAACCCCATTTCGCGGGCTGCTGCGCGCGCCTTGTCGATGACGTTTTTCATGTCACCTGGGGCCAGGAACTGGCCTTTTTTGATATTCACCGGCTTGCCGCTTTGGGCGACAGCGCGAATGAAGTCGGTCTGACGGCACAAGAAGGCGGGAGTCTGCAACACGTCCACGACCGACGCGACTTGTGCTATTTGCGCTTCGTCGTGCACGTCGGTCAGCACCGGCAGGCCCAGTTGACGCTTGACCTTGGCCAAAATTTCCAAGCCCTTGTCAATACCGGGCCCCCGAAAGGTGTTGCCGCTGGAGCGGTTGGCCTTGTCGAAACTACTTTTGAAAATGAACGGGATGCCCAGGGCAGAAGTAATCTCCTGCAGTGTGCCCGCCGTGTCCATTTGCAACTGCTCTGATTCGATGACACACGGGCCAGCGATCAAGAAAAAGCGGTGTTCTAAACCAATGTCAAATCCGCACAGTTTCATATCAGGCGACCACCTTCAGATTGTGTTTGCCCGCGGTCTGGTGATCCAGCGCAGCCTTGACAAAGGCATTGAACAGCGGGTGCCCGTTCCACGGTGTGGACTTGAACTCGGGGTGAAATTGCACACCAATAAACCACGGGTGCGTGGCTCTGGGCAACTCCACCATTTCAGTCAATTGCTCGCGCTGCGTCAATGCCGAAATCACCAGACCCGCTTTGCGCAACCCATCCAAATAATTGACATTCGCCTCGTAGCGGTGGCGGTGGCGCTCGGTCACCACGTCGCCATAAATTTCATGTGCCAACGTGCCCGCGGCCACGTCCGAGCTTTGCGCGCCCAGCCGCATGGTGCCACCCAAGTCGGAGTTTTTATTGCGCGTCTTGATCGTGCCGTCGGCGTCTTTCCACTCGGTGATCAGCGCGATGACGGGGTTGGCGCAATCAGGTTCGAACTCGGTGCTGTTGGCGTCTTTGAGGCCTGCCACATGGCGGGCAAATTCGATAGTGGCCACTTGCATGCCTAAACAAATTCCCAGGTAGGGGACTTTGTTTTCACGTGCAAAGCGGGCTGCGCAAATTTTGCCCTCAATACCGCGCTTGCCAAAACCCCCGGGCACCAAGATGGCATCGAATTGCGCCAAACGCGAGACGCTGTCGGGGGTGATGGTTTCGGAGTCGATATATTCGATCTTGACCTTGGCATGGTTCTTCATGCCGGCGTGGCGTAGCGCTTCGTTCAGCGATTTATAGCTGTCGCTCAAATCGACATACTTGCCAACCATGGCAATGCTGACTTCTGACTTGGGGTGCTCGGTCTCGTAAACCAGATCATCCCAACGCTTCAGATTGGCCGGAGGCGTGTTCAGGCGCAGCTTGTCGCAAATCAGACCATCCAGACCCTGCTCGTGCAGCATGCGCGGCACCTTGTAGATGGTGTCCACGTCCCACATGCTGATGACGCCCCATTCAGGCACATTCGAGAACAGCGAAATCTTGGAGCGCTCTTCTTGTGGAATAGGTCGGTCGGCGCGGCACAAAAGCGCGTCGGCCTGGATGCCAATTTCGCGCAACTGCTTGGCTGTGTGCTGGGTGGGCTTGGTCTTGAGTTCCCCAGCGGCGGCGATCCAAGGCACGTAGCTTAGGTGTACAAATGCGGTGTTGTTGGGACCGAGCTTCAGGCTCATTTGGCGCACGGCTTCGAGGAACGGCAATGATTCGATGTCGCCCACGGTTCCGCCGATTTCGACAATCGCGACATCCACTGCGTCGGCTTCACCGAAACGCGCACCGCGTTTGACGAATTCCTGGATTTCGTTGGTGACATGGGGGATAACCTGCACGGTCTTGCCCAAGTAGTCGCCGCGGCGCTCTTTGTCGAGCACGCTTTTGTAAATCTGGCCGGTGGTGAAGTTGTTGGCCTTGCGCATACGCGTTTCTATGAAACGCTCGTAGTGGCCAAGGTCCAGGTCGGTTTCGGCGCCGTCGTCGGTGACGAACACTTCACCGTGCTGCAACGGTGACATGGTGCCCGGATCTACGTTGAGGTAGGGGTCCAGCTTGATCAGGGTGACTGTTAGGCCCCGCGATTCCAGTATCGCTGCGAGGGAGGCTGAGGCGATTCCCTTGCCAAGGGAAGACACCACACCGCCGGTGACGAAGACAAATTTGGTCATGTCAGAGGGAGTTTTGAGGCTCAGGGAGGTGGTAAAGCGAGATTATACGTGCGCCCCCACGCTCCGCCGCTGCGCGGGTCGCTGCCCCCGAGGGGGCGAATTCCCCTTAGGGCGGCCCGGCGGGGAATTGTGGCATCCACGTTCCAGTGTCTGTGGGTCGCTGATACGATGCAGCCCATGAATGACCTAGCTGGAAAACACATCGTTTTGGGCCTCACGGGAGGTATCGCCTGCTACAAAGCTGCTGAGCTGTGCAGGGCCTTGATCAAAGAAGGCGCAACCGTGCAAGTGGTGATGACGGAGTCAGCCGCGCAGTTCATTACGCCAGTAACGATGCAAGCGCTGAGCAACCGCCCGGTTTATGGCTCGCAGTGGGATGCACGCGAGCCCAACAACATGGCGCACATCAACCTGAGCCGAGAGGCAGATGCTATTTTGATCGCCCCCTGCAGCGCAGATTTCATGGCGAAACTGCTGCACGGTGGCGCGGATGATCTGTTGAGCCTGATGTGTCTGGCCCGACCGATGGACACAGTGCCTTTGTTGATTGCCCCTGCCATGAACCGCGAGATGTGGGACCACCCCGCAACCGTGCGCAATCGCGCGCAATTACAAGTAGATGGCTGCACGGTTTTGGGTGTGGGCACGGGTGACCAAGCCTGTGGCGAAACGGGCGATGGCCGCATGCTGGAGCCGCAGGAGCTGCTGCAGGATGTGATCGCATTCTTCCAGCCCAAAACCTTGGCTGGTCAGCACGTTCTGGTCACCGCAGGGCCGACTTTTGAAGCCATAGACCCGGTGCGCGGCATCACCAACCGGTCCAGCGGCAAAATGGGTTTTGCCATTGCCCGCGCCGCCCACGAGGCGGGCGCACAGGTCACGCTGGTCGCGGGACCCGTGTCATTGCCTACGCCACGGGGGGTACGCCGCATTGATGTGCAATCGGCATCTGAGATGCTGCTGGCAGCCGTAGACCGGGCGCAAGCAGCTAGCATCTTCATAGCAACAGCCGCCGTTGCCGATTGGCGCCCTGCGCAGGCTTCAGACCAAAAAATCAAGAAGGATGGCTCGGGCCAAACACCCACGCTGTCGTTTGTGGAAAACCCAGACATCTTGGCCACCATAGCCCAGTCGGTCCGCGCGCAAGCTGGCGCCTTGTATTGCGTCGGCTTTGCCGCCGAGAGCCATGATCTGCTGGCCCACGCCACGGCCAAGCGCGTGCGCAAGGGTGTGCCGCTGCTGGTTGGCAATATCGGCCCCGCCACCTTTGGCAAAGATGACAATGCCTTGCTGCTGGTGGACGCTATAGGTACCAAGGAGTTGCCGCACAACAGCAAACTGGTATTGGCCCGGCAGTTGATTGCCGAAATCGCCACCCGTATTCCCCTGAAAACCTTGCCTTAGACCCTATGAAAATCGACGTCAAAATCATCGACAGCCGCCTCCATGACCAAATGCCGAATTACGCAACACCCGGCAGCGCGGGGCTGGACTTGCGCGCCTGCCTTAGCGAACCGCTGACACTGGCGCCCAATGCCTGGCAACTGGTGCCCACCGGCATGGCGATCTATCTGCAAGACCCGGCGTACGCGGCATTGATCCTGCCGCGCTCTGGCTTGGGCCATAAGCACGGTATCGTGCTGGGCAATCTGGTGGGGTTGATTGACAGTGATTACCAGGGCCAACTGATGGTCAGCGCCTGGAATCGCAGTGATGTGGCGTTCACCATCGTGCCGATGGAGCGCATCGCGCAACTGGTCATCGTGCCGGTGGTGCAGGCGCAGTTCAATATCGTCACCGACTTTGAAGCCACCCAACGCGGAGAGAGCGGCTACGGCTCCACTGGCAAGCAGTAATCCCAATGGGGTTTGCTATTGTATTTGTAGCTGCTTAATCAGTATCCACGAGGGCTAGAGGCCAATTTTGCTTATGAAGTTAGTGCAAAGTGCGGTCTGATGGCACATCGTCGTGCTCACCCACATGCAGCTTGAAGAACCCCGTGCCGCAGCTGCCGCGTTCAATTTCCTCGTCCGTCGCTTCGCGCACGGCTTCCACCTTCAGGCTGATGCGGATGGCAATACCCGCCAAGGGATGGTTGCCGTCCAACACGACATGTTCTGGGTAGATTTCGGTGATGGTGTACAGCGCATCTTTGGGTGCGTCGGGGTTGCAGCCTGCGGGCAGTGCGCTGCCTTCCATCGTCAGACCGGTCTGCAGGTCCGCAGGAAACAAGGCGCGCGGTTCCAGAAACAGCAACTGGTCGTTGAAGTCGCCAAAGGCCTGCTCAGGTTCGATCTGCAATTGCAGGCTGGCCCCGGCGTTGTAGCCTTGCAGTGCGGCTTCAATGGGTGGTAGCAGATCCTTGCCACCGACCAAAAATTCCACTGGTTCGTCCAAAACGTCCAGTTCCTCGCCCAAAGTATCTTTCAGCGTCCAGGTGAGGGCAACGACGCATTGTGGTGTGATTTCCATACGAGAATTGTCCCATGAACATCCAAGAACCTCTGCAGCTCCTCGGCGGGCTTTCGCCCCAGACCTTTATGCAACGCCATTGGCAGAAAAAGCCGCTGGTTATTCGCCAGGCGATCCCAGGGTTCAGCCCTCCGCTGGACCGAACGGATTTGATGGATTTGGCGGCCCGGGAAGAGGTGCAGTCACGTCTGGTGGTTCAGGCCAGCGCGGGCGGTGCGCAACCGTGGCGCTTCAAACATGGACCTTTCAACCGAAAGGCATTGCCACCGTTCAAGCAGCCTGGGTGGACCTTGCTGGTGCAAGGCGTGGATTTGCTGGACGAGCGTGTGCATGCGCTGATGAATCAGTTTCGCTTTGTGCCAGATGCCCGCTTGGACGATCTGATGGTTAGCTACGCCAGCGATGGCGGTGGGGTGGGGCCACATTTCGACAGTTACGACGTCTTCCTATTGCAGGCGCATGGGCAAAGACGGTGGCGTATTGGCCGCCAAAAAGACCTTAGCCTGCAACCCGATATGCCGCTCAAAATACTGGCGAACTTTGAACCAGAAATGGAATTCGTACTGGATGCAGGCGATATGTTGTATCTTCCGCCCCGATATGCGCACGATGGGGTTGGGGTGGGCGAGTGCATGACGTATTCCATAGGTTTTAGGGCGCCCAGCCGGGCCGAACTGGCGGGCGAATTGTTGCAACGCCTGGCCGAGGATGCCGCTGATGCGGTGGGGGATGGCTTGTATGCTGACCCCAAACAACTGGCGGTGGCGCAGAGTGGGGAAATTCCTGAAACCTTGGTTGCGTTCGCCCGCAAGGCGCTGGAAGACGCACTGCGCGACCCGCTTGCGTTGCCACGGGTTTTGGGCGAGTATCTGACCGAACCCAAGGCGCATGTCAGCTTTGATGCGGACGAAGTAGAAGGTCTGATGGGCGCGCTGGTGCTGGACCGACGAACCCGCATGGCCTATGACGCGCAGCATGTTTTTATCAACGGCGAAAGCTTTTTAGCCTCAGGTCGGGATGCACAAATGATGCGTTTGTTGGCGGACGATCGGACATTGGGTGTAAGCAGTGTCAAACGGCTGAGCGCGCCCGCGCGGGAATTGGTGCAAGACTGGTTGGAAGCGGGGTGGATCCATGGCGAGTATTGAAAACAGTGGCGATATTGTTCCGTTAACGGGCGCCTTTAGCGGCCCCACCGCGTTTGCGCAGATTGTGCGGTCGGCCTTGGTACGCGCTGCGCAAGAGGGTTGGCAGACCATTGTCTGGAGTGACGCTTCCTTTGAAGAGTGGCCGTTGGGCGAGCGTGCCGTAGTGGAGTCTTTGCAGGCTTGGGCAGGCAGCGGTCGCCATTTGGTAATGCTGGCGCACAGTTACAACTCTGTTTTACGTTACCAGCCGCGGTTCGTCACCTGGCGCCAGACTTGGGATCACATCATCGAGTGCAGGGTGTGCAAAACCATCGATGCCAGTGAAATGCCAAGCGCACTGTGGAGCCCCCATTGGGCCATGCGGCGTCTTGATTTGGTGCGCAGTACCGGTGTTGCCGATCTGGAACCCGCACGGCGTGTATTGCTAAAAGAGGAGTTGGACGAATGCCGGCGCCAGAGTTCACCTGGGTTTTCAGCATCAACTTTGGGTCTATAGCAACGTAACAAAGGGTTTTCCCGTGCATTGCCGGCAAATATAGGTATAATCGCGGGTTAGGCAAAAAGAGATCGAATGCTTTTTGTCTGAGTCTGGGCGGCGTGCTGCTTTGACGATTTCCAAAAATTGTTTCGTTAACTCACTCTAGTTTTTAAAAATGAACAAATCACTCGTCTTGGCAGCCGTTATCGCTGCCGCTGCCTTGGCTGCTTGCAGCAAGCCTGCTGAAACTCCAGCTCCTATCGTAGTTGCACCAGCTCCTGTTGTAGTTGCACCAGCTCCTGCTGTTGAAGCTTCGGCTCCAGCAATGGACGCTTCTGCTCCTGCTATGCCAGCATCTGCTCCAGCTTCCGAGCCAGCCAAGAGCTAAATCTTGCGCACAGCAAAAAGCCACCGAAAGGTGGCTTTTTTTTGTCTGAAACATCCTGAAAGGGTTGTTAACCCCCAGGATGTTGCTGGGGTGCTGCTTACTTGATGTCGTCTGCGATGACTTTGACAATGCGCTGCGCGCTGACCGATGTCTCTGGTGCGCCTTTCATGTCGAGCACCGACACGGTGGTCACGTTGGCCACGCTGCGGACCGCGATCTGGTATTTGGCTGCGCTAGCGTCTTTGCTGCCACTGAACAGCTTGCTGAAGAAACCAGGTTCGGTGTTGTCGGAGTTGAGCGGCACGTAGCGCACAAAATAGATGCCCTGCTTGCGGTCACGGTCTTCCACTGTGAATCCTGTACGGTCCAGTGCCAGGCCGACGCGGCGCCATGCACTCTCGAACCCTTCTTCAATGCGAACGACCGGTTGGCCGCCCTCAGTAGAAATCGAGGCGATGCTTTTGGGTTCGCTGGCGCTGGCGACCAATGCCTTGGCTTGCGGTTCACTAACTCCCAGTTTCACCATCAGGCGACGTAAAAATTCAGCTTCGAGTTCTGGATCCACTGGACGGGGTTGCCAAATGGTATTTCCAGCCTCTTGCGCGGACTTTGTAGTCACCGTTTCAATCATGCCTCGGTGACTGATAAAAATCTCAGTCTCGCCATTGGCGTTGCGTTCCAGACGGGTGCGGAACTTGTCACGCTCGGCCGTGGAATAAATAGAGTCGAACAATTTTCCCAGCGACGAACGGATGAAATCCTGTGGAATCTTGGCCCGGTTCTCGGCCCAATCCGTTTCCATGATCCCCAAATTCTTTTGGTCCATCGACAACTGGAAGCCGTTTTCTTGCCAGAAGTCTTTTACGGGTTCCCACAGCTTGTCCGCCGAGCGATTAACGACCAACCAGCGTTGGTTGCCAGAGCGCTCAATCCGCACATCGCCCACGGTGGCGGCTGCTACGGTTGCCGTAGCCACAACGGCAGGTTGGCCGGCTTTGTAGCCCGATGCAGACACTGCGCCGCCAACAACCGCGTAATGCGTATCTTTGGACAATTGGGTGAGATCGGGGGGGACGTCCAATGACGGCACCTTCACGCCATTACCGGCGCTGCGGTAGTCCACCTTGTCGGTGTCCAGAACCGTACAGGCCGACAGTGAAATCGCTACGCTGACTAGCGTCAATTTGAAGAAAGGGTTCACGAAAATCCTCTGAATGGAAAAGCTACTTAAATCAGACCGGTGGTGCGCATTACACGCTCCAGCAACGGTCGATTGTCTTGCGTCAACACGGTCAATGGGAGGCGAAGCGCATCTTTACACATGCCCATGCGCGAAACTGCCCATTTGACGGGAATCGGGTTGGATTCTACGAAAAG
>JBDTAG010000465.1:0-6982 GCA_039924745.1 Rhodoferax sp. | reverse complement strand
CGAAAAAGGTGACCACCGCGAACTGAGTTGGCCCGAGCTGCGCCGCCAGGTGGCCTCGCTGGCGCTGCACCTGCAAGCGCAGGGCGTGCAGCCGGGCGACCGCGTGGCGGCGTATCTGCCGAATATTCCCGAGGCCATGGTCGCTTTTCTGGCCACGGTCAGCATCGGCGCGGTTTGGAGCATTTGCGCGCCCGACATGGGGACCAATGCCGTGCTGGACCGCTTCCAGCAGATCACGCCCAAGGTGCTGATCGCTTGTGATGGCGTGCGCTACGGCGGGCGCGACATCGACCGCATGGCGGTGGTGCAAGCGCTGGCCGATGCGCTGCCCACGGTGCAGCATGTGATCTTGCACGCCAACATTGGCACGCTGAATGCAACGCAAAATACTATCAATTCAATAGCGACAAGTGTAGATTTCACGAGGGCTACAGCCCGAAATGATGTAAAGACTTCTGCGTTTGAGCCGTTGTGGCTGCCGTTTGACCACCCGCTGTGGATCGTCTACTCCAGCGGCACCACCGGCTTGCCCAAGCCCATCGTCCACGGGCATGGCGGCACGGTCATCGTGGCCTTGGCGATGAAGGTCTTGCACAACGATGTGGGCTGCAGCTACGACGCCAACAACTGGGGCGAGCGCTTCCACTGGTACAGCTCCACCGGCTGGGTGATGTGGAATGCGCAAGTCGCAGGCTTGTTGAATGGCACCACCTGCGTGATCTTTGATGGCAACCCCGGTGCCGGCAAACCGCAAGGGCCGGGCGCCAAGGTTCAAGCGCAACCCGACTGGACCACGCTGTGGCGCTTTGCTAGCGAAACCGGAGTCACGTTCTTTGGGGCTGGCGCGGCGTTCTATGCCAACTGCTTGAAGGCGGGTGTGGACCTGTCGACTTGTGGCGATCTGTCGGCCGTGCGGGCTTTGGGCACGACCGGATCGCCGCTGTCGCCGGAGGCGCAGAACTGGGGCACGGAGCAATTACGCCGCATACGCGAGCCTGGCGCGGGCGACATCTGGTGGTGCAATATTTCCGGTGGTACAGATTTCTGCGGTGCGTTTATTGGCGGCCACCGCGAGCTTCCGCAGGAGGCGGGCGTCATGCAATGCCGGTTGCTGGGCTGCGCGGTGGAAGCGTGGAACGAGCAGGGCGAGCCGGTGTTGGGCGAGGTCGGCGAGCTCGTCTGCAGCCAGCCCATCCCCTCCATGCCGCTGTACTTTTGGGGCGATGAAGGCAACGCGCGTTATCTGGCCAGCTACTTCGAGATGTATCCCGCAGGCCATGGCCGCAAGCCCGGCGGAGGCGATTTAAGTGCGGATGCGGGCGGCGTCTGGCGCCATGGCGATTGGCTGCGCGTGGGCACGAAAGAGCAAGGCGGTGAGGGCTGCGTGATCTACGGCCGCAGCGACGCCACCATCAACCGTCACGGCCTGCGCATGGGCACCAGCGAGTTGTACAGCGCGGTCGAGGCCTTGCCCGAGATCGTGGACAGCCTGGTCGTGGACCTGGAATACCTGGGGCGCGAAAGCTATATGCCGCTGTTCGTGGTGCTGCGCGCGGGTCACACGTTGGATGATGCGGTGCAGGCCAAAATCGTCAACGCTATCAAGACTGCATTGAGCCCGCGCTTTGTACCCAATGCCATCTTTCAAGTGGCAGAGATTCCCCGCACGCTGTCGGGCAAGAAGCAGGAGCTGCCGATCAAGAAGCTGCTACTGGGTCAGCCGCTGGAGAAGGTGGTGAACAAAGATGCGATGGCCAATCCAGGGTGCCTGGACTGGTACGTGGCCTTTGCAAAAAGCCGGGCCTAAAACCTATTTCTTGGGTTCGAGAATCGCCATCGTGATGCGCGAGATGCAGGTCATCTCGCCCGCCTCATTGTGCAGTTCGATCTGCCACACATGCGTGGTGCGCCCCCGGTGAATCGGACGCGCGGTGCCGGTGACCCAGCCGCTGGTCGCGGCGCGCAGGTGGTTGGCGTTGATGTCCAGGCCCACGGCGCGTGTGCCTTCGGGGCTGGACATGGCCGCACCCAAAGAACCCAGTGTCTCGGCCAGCACCACGCTAACGCCGCCGTGCAGCAAACCATAAGGCTGGCGGGTGCGTTCATCGACCGGCACGCGGGCCGTGATGTAGTCGTCGCCGATCTCTACAAACTCGATACCGAGATGCGAAGAAGCCGAATTGGCGCTGATGGTGGTCATCATCTCGATGGTGACGGGTTTTGTCCAAATAGACATGGGTGGTGTGCTCCGCAGTGAGGATGGGAATTCAGGTGGATGCCACTTCGGCGAGCAAGCCGCGCTTGCGCAACATGGGTTGCACTTGCGGGTCACGGCCACGGAAAGCGCGGTAGGCGTCGGCCGGGTTTTGGCGATTGCCGCTGCTGTAGATGGTGCGCAGCAGGCGCTCGGCGGTGGCTGCATCGAAGGGGTTGCCGGCCTCTAGAAACGCTTCAAAGCCATCGGCCTCTAGCACCTCGGCCCACATGTAGACGTAGTAGCCAGCGGCGTAGCTGGAACCAGAGAACAGGTGCTGGAAATGGCTCAAGCCATGGCGAAGGCCAATGTCTTCGGGCACGCCCAACTTGGCGCATTGCTCGGCTTCAAACGCGGCGATATCGACAGGCGTGCCATTGGGCAGTGCGTGCAGCGCCATGTCGATCAGCGCTGGGCCGGTGTACTGCACCGTGGCCCAGGCTTGGTCAAACTGGCGGGAGCGTTTGAGCTTGTCCAGCAGGATGGCGGGCATGGGCTCGCCAGTTTCATAGTGGCGCGCGTGGCGTTGCAATACTTCGGGCTCCATCGCCCAGTTCTCAAAAAGTTGCGACGGTAGTTCGACAAAATCACGTAGCACTTGGGTCCCGGCCAGTCGCTCGTAATGCACTTTTGACAGCAGGCCGTGTAGACCATGGCCAAACTCGTGGAAGAGCGTGCGCACCTCGTCAAAACTGAGCAGCGTGGGGCTAGCCTTGGCGAAGTTATTGTTGTTGATGACGATGGGTAGCGTGCCGCCAAAGTGGCCGGACTGGCTGCGGAATACGCTCATCCAGGCGCCGCTGCGTTTGGAGCTGCGCGTGAAGTTGTCGCCAATGAACAGGCCGACCAGTGCACCATCTTGTGCGCGCACTTCCCACAATCGGGCATCGGGATGGTGCAGCACCGCATCCTTTTGCTCCACGAAGTGCAGCCCGAACAGGCGCTGTGCGCAATCGAACATCGCGGCCACCATGGCATCGAGCGAGAAATAGGGTTTGAGCTCGGCGTCGTCCAGGTCAAAGCGCTGGGCGCGCACCTTTTGCGCCAAGTAGCGCCAGTCCCAGGCGGCAATCGGTGTGGGCTCGTTTAGCGTGCGGGCCATTTCGGTCAGCGTTTGCCGGTCGACTTCGGCATAAGCTTTGGCGGGCTCCCAAGCTTGGTGCAGCAAGTCCAGCACGGCGCTGGTCTTGCCGGCCATGCGGTCCACCAATTCGTAGTCCGCATAGGTCTTGAAGCCATGCAGTGCGGCCTGCTCCTGGCGCAAAGCCATGATTGCGGCGGCGACCGGGCGGTTGTCGTGTGTACCAGTGCTGGCGCCCCGGGCTACCCGCGCGTGCCACAGGGTCTCGCGCAGGTCGCGGCGGCTGGAGAAGGTCAGAAAAGGCTCGGCAAGCGATGGCGACAGCGTGATGGCATAGGCATCATCACCCAGGCCGCGTTGCTGGGCCGCTGACTTGGCGGCCTGAAGCACGAAGCCGGGCAGGCCTGCGCGATCGGCCTCGGATTTGAGTTCGAGTGTGTAAGTGGCTTCCTCGGCCAACAGGTTTTGTCCAAACCGGGTGCACAGCGTGGCCAGTTCGCCCATGATCTCGCCGTAGCGCACGCGTTCGTGGTCGCGCAAACGGGCGCCTGCGCGCACAAAGTCAAGGTGCACGCGCTCCAACAGGCGCAGTTGCTCTGTGTCCAGGCCCAACGCGTGGCGTTTTTCGTGCAAAGCATCGATACGGGCAAATAACCCAGCATGCATGAAGACCGCGTTTTCGTGCGCAGCCAGCCGCGGAGCCATTTGCAATTGCACCGCTTGCAGCGCTGGAGATGTCTCACTGGCAGTCAGGTTATGAAACAGCGAAGTAATGCGGTCTAACGTACGTCCGCTTACATCCAGTTCTGCTATGGTATTGAAGAATGTCGGTGCTTCGGTATTGGCTGCGAGGGCTTCTATTTCGGCTAAATGTTGGGGTAGCGCCCATTCGAACGCTGGCATGAAATGTGCTGAATCGAACTGACCAAATGGAGGCAGCCCGTAAGGTGCTCCCCACGTTTGAAGAAGAGGATTTGACACATTGTTGGCTGTTGTTTCGTGGCGCATGGTGCGTGTATTTGGCGGTAATCTAGTGGAAACCCTGATATCGAAAACGCTAGGTTCAGTTCCGTTGGGACGCTGCAAAGCATCACCCAGTCAAATTACAATAGCCGACTTCAAGTTTAGCAGTTACGGACGCTGCGCCCCGGATCCCGACCCGGCATCCAAACGGCGGTTAGTATTTTTTCTATAAGGAAATGATTGTGCATACGAAGTTTAAAGTGTTGGTTCGCGCTTGGGCCCTGACCCTGAGTTTGGCGGTTGTATCGGTTGTTGGAGTGTCTACACCTGCCATGGCCCAAACCGCTGATCCAGCTGCAGCTGTTGCATCCGCCCCTGCCGCTGCCCCTGCTGCTGTAGCTGCTGACCCGGCTGTTGTTAAAAAAGCTGAAGGTCCTGTAGACAATCCTTACGGTATCGGTGCACTGTGGCACAACGCGCACTCTGTTGATATGGGTGTTCTGATCATTCTGGCCATCATGAGTATGGGTAGCTGGTACATCCTGGCCATCAAGATGTTGGAGCAGCGTAAAGCTAGCAAGTTCGCCCGTGAAGCCGGTGAAAAATTCTGGGGTGCTGGCACGGTTGCACAAGGCGCCGCTGCTTTGCACAAGGACAGCCCTTACCAGTTCATCGCCGCTGCTGGCGTTGATGCAACCAAAAAGCACGGTGGCCTGATGGGTCACATCCCTCTGAATGACTGGATCAGCATGAGCATCCAGCGTTCGGTGGACCGCGTGAATCGTGAAATGCAAGGTGGCTTGTCTTTCTTGGCAACCGTGGGTTCCATTTCTCCTTTCGTCGGTCTGTTCGGTACGGTGTGGGGCATCTATAACGCGTTGACAGCCATCGGTATGTCTGGCCAAGCCTCCATCGACAAGGTGGCAGGTCCCGTGGGCTCCGCGCTGATCATGACCGCTTTGGGTCTGGCCGTTGCTGTGCCTGCTGTGTTGGCATACAACTACCTGATCAGCCGTAACAAGGGCATCATGGATGACGTCCGCGGCTTCGGCAGCGACTTGCACTCTGTCTTGTTGGGTTCGGCTTCCAAGAGCTAATCAAGTGCGGTAAACGCGCAGAAAGTTAGCTCTATGTCCATGAACGTTGGCAGTGCGGAGGGCGAAGACGCCGTCATAGCAGCCATTAACACGACACCTCTGGTGGACGTGATGCTGGTGATGTTGATCATTTTCTTGATCACCATTCCCGTCGTCACGACTTCGATTCCTGTGACTCTGCCCAAAGAACGGGTCGAGGTGCGGGAAACCAAACCAGAAAACATCATTATTTCGGTCGACAAAGCGGGCGGCGTCTTCTGGTACGACCAGAAAGTGTCCAATGTGGAAGCATTGGTCGACAAGCTCAAGAAGGTCTCGACCGTCAAACCGCAACCTGAAGTTCAGATTCGCGGTGACTTGGCTTCCCGATACGAAGGTGTTGGCAAGATTCTTTATGCATGCCAGCGTGCTGGTATCGTCAAAGTGGCGTTCATTACTGAACCGCCACCTTTGGGCGGTTGAACCCACGCCAGGAGGAATAGCAATATGTCTATGAATGTAGGAAGCTCCAGCTCAGGCGATCCTGAAGTGCTAATGGATATCAACACCACGCCATTGATTGACGTGATGTTGGTGTTACTGGTGATGTTGATCATCACCATTCCTATCCAACTGCATGCGGTCAACCTGGATCTGCCAGTGGGTACGCCACCCGTTAACAATATCAAGCCTGAAAAGATTCAGATCGATATCGACGAAAACAATATTGTCTATTGGCAAGGTTTGCCCGTCTCGGCGGCTGAACTCGATGCTGATATGGCTACAGTGAGCCAACAGCCCACCCAGCCTGAGGTTCACATTCGGCCCAATAAGTCTTCGTCGTATGCGGTGTTTGCCAATGTTTTGTCGACGTCCAAGCGTAAGGGCTTGACCAAGATGGCGGTGATCGGAAGCGAGCAATTCGTCCAATGAATATGAACACGACAACGATAGGCTTACACCCGGTTTACCGGCCAAAAGATCCGTCCAAGCGTTACAAGGGCATAGCCATTGTTATCGGCTTGCACGCTCTGCTGTTGTGGGCTCTGGTTTCTGGTACCGCCCACGATGCGCTGAAGGCGCTTAAGAAGCCGCTTGAGGCAGTGGTGATTCAGGAAGT
Organism: Rhodoferax sp.; assembly: GCA_039924745.1. Classification (GTDB taxonomy): domain Bacteria; phylum Pseudomonadota; class Gammaproteobacteria; order Burkholderiales; family Burkholderiaceae_C; genus Allorhodoferax. The sequence goes on along the minus strand of JBDTAG010000465.1, from coordinate 488 downwards.
CATTATTCCGCCGCCGCCACCTCCACCGCCTAAGCAAATCAAACCGCCTGAGGCGCCCAAGGTAGAGGCACCGCCACCACCGTTTGTGCCACCACCGGATGTGCCGCCGCCAGAGACTGCGGCCCCTGCGATCGTGTCGGTTGCAGCACCGCCTCCCACACCGGTTGTAATTGCACCACCGCCACCACCAGCTGCGCCACCTGCACCGGCACCTAACCGCTCGGATATCCGTGTGGCTTGCCCTACGCAAGTAGCACCGGAAATGCCTCGCAAGGCAACTCAGGACGGCACCGAGGGTGTGGTCAAAGCAAGTGCGTTGATCCGTGACGGTGCTGTGCGCGAGGTGACGATCATCTCTGGTCCCCGCGTGTTCCACGCAGCCGTCAAGGCCGCCATGATGCAGTACAAGTGCTCATCCGGCGCCGGCGACATCACTGCTACACAAGAGTTTGTGTTCAAACTTGAGTGAGGTAGCCACCGGTTACCCC
>JBDTAG010000464.1:0-2728 GCA_039924745.1 Rhodoferax sp. | reverse complement strand
CAACAAGGTCCGCCGCGGATTTATTGCCGAGCGCTACGACGGCCTGATTGACGCGCTGTACGGCGGCAAGACATCGCAGTTTATTGAAACCCAGGTCAAGTTTGAGGATGGTCGCACGGGCAAGGTCAGTGCCACGCTGCGCATAGAAGACACCAAGACCTTTGCACCGGTGAAGGCGGCGGCATGACAAAAAAAATCGGTGACGTCATCCTGGACGTCAAAAATATTACCCTGCGATTTGGCGGCGTCAGTGCATTGACCGACATTTCGTTCAATGTGCGCGAGCACGAGATCCGCGCCATCATTGGCCCAAACGGCGCTGGCAAAAGCTCGATGCTGAACTGCATCAACGGGGTCTACACGCCGCAGCAAGGTGCCATCACGTTCAGGGGTCAAACCTTCTCGCACATGAACTCGCGCCAGGTGGCCGAGATGGGCATTGGGCGCACGTTTCAGAACCTGGCGTTGTTCAAGGGCATGAGCGTCATCGACAACATCATGACGGGCCGCAACCTCAAGATCAAAAGCAACATCTTGATGCAGGCGTTGCGCATAGGCCCTGCGCTGCGAGAAGAAATTGCGCACCGCGAAAAGGTCGAGCACATCATCGACTTTCTCGAGATCCAGGCCTTCCGCAAGACGCCGGTCGGGCAGTTGCCCTACGGTTTACAAAAGCGTGTCGATCTGGGCCGTGCACTGGCCATGGAGCCGCAGGTGTTGCTGCTGGACGAGCCCATGGCCGGTATGAATGTGGAAGAAAAGCAGGACATGTGCCGCTTCGTGCTGGACGTGAATGAAGAGTTTGGCACCACCATCGTTCTGATCGAACACGACATGGGCGTGGTGATGGACATTTCTGACCGCGTGGTCGTCCTCGACTACGGCAAAAAAATCGGCGACGGCGAGCCCGAAGCAGTTCGCAACAACGAAGACGTGATCAGCGCCTACCTGGGAACCAGCCACTAAAGGCCGGGAGCAAACACTATGGCATTTTTTCTTGAAACACTGATTGGCGGCTTGATGGCCGGCATGCTCTATTCGCTGGTGGCCCTCGGCTTTGTGCTGATCTACAAAGCCTCTGGCGTGTTCAATTTTGCCCAAGGTGCCATGGTGTTGTTCGCAGCCTTGGCCATGGCACGCTTCGCGGAATGTATTCCGCAGTGGACAGGCATGGACAACAAAATACTGGCCAACGTCTTGGCGTTTTTGATTGCGGGCGCCTGCATGTTTGTAGTGGCCTGGGTGATCGAACGCTTGGTGCTACGTCACCTGGTCAACCAAGAGGGTGCCACGCTGCTGATGGCCACGCTGGGCATTGCTTACTTTCTCGAAGGCTTGGGCCAGTCCTTGTTCGGAAGCGATATTTATCCCATCGACATTGGCATGCCCAAAGACCCGGTGTTCTTGTTCGACTCCATTTTTCCGGGTGGCATTCTTGTCAACCAAGAGGATGTGATAGCGGCCGGTATCGCGGCGGCGTTGGTGATCGGCTTGACCATCTTCTTTCAAAAAACCACAACGGGCCGTGCACTGCGCGCCGTGGCGGATGACCACCAGGCGGCGCAGTCCATCGGCATCCCGCTGGGCCGTATCTGGGTCATCGTGTGGTGTGTGGCGGGCGCGGTGGCGCTGGTCGCTGGGATGATTTGGGGCTCCAAGCTGGGCGTGCAGTTTTCGCTCACCACCATTGCGCTGCGTGCGCTGCCGGTCGTTATTTTGGGCGGGTTGACATCGGTGCCGGGCGCCATCATCGGCGGCCTGATCATCGGTGTGGGCGAAAAGCTGTCTGAGGTTTACCTGGGACCCTATGTGGGTGGCGGTATTGAAATCTGGTTTGCCTATGTGCTCGCGCTGGTGTTTCTGCTGTTCAGGCCGCAGGGCCTCTTCGGTGAAAAAATCATCGACCGCGTCTAAGCCACCACAAGAACAACAGGACACGCACCATGTTTTACCGCGAAAACGGCCAGTTCAAAACCAGCTACCGATCGGACCAGCAGATCTTCCCCATTGCGCAAGATCGCATCGCGATTGCCCTGCTGCTGGCGGTGGCGTTTCTCGGCATTCCCTTGTTTGCCAGCGAATACCTTTACACCTCCATCCTCATTCCCTTCGTCATCATGTCGCTCGCCGCGTTGGGCGTGAACGTGCTGGTGGGTTACTGTGGGCAAATCTCGTTGGGGTCGGCGGCTTTCATGGCGGTGGGCGCGTACGGTGCGTACAACTTTTTTGTGCGCGTGCCGGGCATGCCGTTGATACCCGCGCTCATTTTGGGCGGCCTGTGCGCCATGTTCTTCGGTATCTTGTTTGGCCTGCCCAGCTTGCGCGTCAAGGGCCTGTACCTTGCGGTGGCTACGCTGGCTGCACAGTTTTTCAGCGATTGGATGTTTTTGCGCATTCAGTGGCTGACCAACGATTCGCCGTCGGGCTCGGTATCGGTCAACAACCTCCAGGTGTTTGGCATGTCGCTGGATTCGCCGATGGCGGGCTACCTGTTTTGTCTGTCGCTGCTGACGGTGATTGCGCTGTTGGTTAAAAACCTGGTGCGCGGCGCCATTGGCCGCGAGTGGATGGCGATTCGCGACATGGACGTGGCAGCTGCCGTCATCGGCATTCGCCCCATGTATGCCAAGCTCAGCGCGTTTGCGGTCAGCTCCTTCATCATCGGCGTGGCCGGTGGCCTGTGGGCCTTTGTGCACCTGGGCTCTTGGGAGCCTGCGGCGTTCTCGGT